>CACXFY010000071.1 GCA_902767005.1 uncultured Erysipelotrichaceae bacterium | reverse complement strand
TTAGGTAGAGCAGTATATTCTATGGTAGTATTTTCAATATTTTTACATTTGTTTGAAAGTGCTGATGCTTTTACTGAAGAAATATTACTTGCGACTGTGTTTGGAGGAGTAATATTAGGTGCTGGTGTTGGCTTAGTTATTAGATTTGGTGGATGTGTAGATGGTACGGAGTCTGTTGCGATAGTAATTAGTAAGAAGACTAATCTTAGTGTTGGACAAGTAGTATTAATATTCAACTTATTTATTTATACTATTGCTGGATTTATGTTTGGGTTTGATAGAGCAATGTATTCTCTTCTTACATATTTTATTACATTTAAAGTAATAGATTTAGTAAGTGAAGGATTAGAACAAGCTAAAGCAGCAATGATTATTACAGAAAAAGGATCAGATTTATCTAAAGAAATATATAGGAAACTAGGCAGAACAACTACACAAATAAAAGGTAAAGGACTAATAAGTGGAGATAAAGAAGTGTTATATTGTGTTCTTACTAGAATAGAAGTATATGAACTTAGAAAGATAGTAGAAGATATGGATAATAGTGCTTTTGTATCGATAAGTGATGTTACTGATATAATTGGTACACATATTAAATCTACTAATAAGATTAGAAAAATAAAGAATTAAAAAATAATTCTTTTTTTTATTGACTTTTACTTCTGTTATTAATATAATGTTAATAACAAGTAGAACTTGTATAATTTTTAATATATGATATTAATAAAATGTTAAAAAGAGAAAGTGTTTTATTTTTATTAAGTCTATATTATAATTAAATAGGAGGATATATGAATATGTTAAAAAGAAACCTTGATGTAGATTGTCAGGAGTTAGTAATTGTCATTGATATGGTTAATGGTTTTTGTAAAGAAGGGTCTCTTGCTTCACCATCTGTAATGAGAATTGTACCAAGACAATTAGAAGTATTAAAAGAATGTAAAGATAGAGGAGCACAAATTATTTTTATTAGAGATAGTCATAATAAAGATGCTGTTGAGTTTAAGACTTTTGGAAAACATTGTATAGAGAATACTATGGAGACAGAAGTAATAGATGAGCTTAGTGAGTTTAATGACTGTGAGTATTTAAAGAATAGTACTAATTTTGTTTTTGCTGATGGATTTATTGATGATATAGAGAAATTAAAAAAACTAAAAAAAGTATTATTAATGGGTGTTCTTAGTGATATTTGTGTTAAGAATGGAGGAATCTCTCTTAGAACTTATTTTGATCAGAATAATAGAGATATAGAAATAGCTGTGTTAGAAGATTGTTGTGATACATTTAATGGTGATGGACATTCTGCTAATGTTATTAATGAAAAAAGTTTTAGTGATATGGAAGCTAATGGAATAGTAAGAATAAAGAGGCGATAATTATGAAAAAAGAACTATGTGTTGATTTATATGAATTAACAATGGGTCAAACTTACTTTGATAATGGAGAGGTAGAAGATAAAGCATGTTTTGATGTGTTTTTTAGAACTAATCCATTTAAAGGTAATTATACTGTAAGTGGTGGATTAGATGAAATTATTGAATATGTAAAGAACTTAAAGTTTGATAAAGAAGATATAGATTATTTAAGAAGTTTAAATTTATTTAGTGAAGATTATTTAAAATATCTTTCTAAGTTTAAGTTTAGTGGTGATATATACAGTGTAGAAGATGGTACTGTTATATTTCCTAATGAACCTATTATTACAGTAGTTGCGCCTAAGATTGAAGCTCAAATACTTGAGACGACACTTCTTGCTTTATTTAATTATGGTTCTTTAATTACTACTAAAGCAGCTAGATTAGTAGAAGCTAGTGGTAATCGTCCAATCATGGAATTTGGTACTCGTAGAAGTCGTGGAATGGATGCTGCAGTTGAAGCCGCTAAATACGCTGTAGTTGGTGGTTTTAGTGGAACTAGTAATGTTGAAGCTGCTCGTAAGTATAATCTTATTCCAATGGGTACTATGGCTCATTCATTAATCCAAAACTATGAAGATGAAAAAATGGCTTTCTTAAAGTACGCTAAAAGTAATCCAAATAATTGTCTATTCTTAGTAGATACTTATGATACGCTACGTAGTGGTGTACCTAACGCTATATGGGTTGCGGACAATTATTTAAAGCCTAATGGTTTAGAGTTTAAAGGAATTAGAATAGATAGTGGTGATTTAGCTTATTTATCTAAAGAAGCTAGAAAATTACTTGATGCAGCTGGTTATACGGATGCTAAAATATGTTTATCTAATGGATTAGATGAAGATACGATAATAAGTTTAGAGAGACAAGGAGCTTGTTTTGATAGTATTGGTCTTGGTGATAATATTAGCGCTATTAACGATAGAGTAAATGGTGTTTATAAGTTAAGTGCTGTAGAAGAAGATAAGAAATTATATCCAAGAATTAAAGTTAGTAATGATCAAGTAAAGACTATTAATCCAGGCTATAAAAAAGTGTATAGATTCTATGATAAAGACACTGGATATGCATTAGGAGATTTAATAGCTTTAGCTTATGAAAAAATAAATAAAAATAAATATACATTAATTAGTCCATTAGAAGAATGGAAACAAAAAGAATTAACTAATTATGAAGTAGTAGAATTACAAAAACAAATATTTGATGATGGTAAATTAGTTTATAAAAAACCAAGTATTAAGGAAAGACAAAATAGAGTTAAGATGGAGATGAAGAGTCTTTATCCAGAAATTAAGAGATTAGAAAATCCACAAGAATACTTTGTCGATTTATCTATGCCATTATTAAAATTAAAGAAAGAGATGTTAAAAGAACATACTTATCAAAATATAAAAGATAAATATTTAGAAAAGTAGGTGTATTATGTTTAATGCAGAATTAGAAGTAGAAAAGATTATTACTTTTATTAGAGATTATTTTAATGAGAATAATTTGGGTGGAGTAGTAATAGGTATTAGTGGTGGCAAAGATAGTGCTGTTAGTGCTGGATTATTTTGTAAAGCACTTGGTAGTGATAAAGTAATAGGTGTTACTATGCCATGTCATTCTAAAGAAGAAGATCGAGAAGATGCTATTTTAGTAGCAAATAAATATGGTTTTAAATTAATTAATATGGATCTTACTAGTACTTTTGATTCTTTAGTTAATGAAGCACATAAATTAGATGATTTTGTAGAGAGTGAAGATAGTAATATTAATCTTAAACCAAGACTTAGAATGAGTACTTTATATTATGTAGCTCAAATGTATAGTAAACTATATAATAAAATATATATAGTTAGTGGTAATGGTAATAAGAGTGAAGAATATGTGGGATACTTTACTAAAGGAGGAGACTCAGTTAGTGATATTAAATTATTAAGTGATTTCTTTGTAGATGAAGTAATTGAAATAGGAAAAGTAATAGATGTACCAGATAAAGTATTATATAAGACTCCAAGTGATGGACTAAGTAATTTATCAGATGAAGATAAATTAGGATTTACTTATTCAGATGTTAAAAAAGTAGTACTTGGAGAATATGTAGAGGAGAATATTAAAGATATGATTGAAAGAAAACATAAAGCTAATAGTCATAAATTTAATATTCCTAGTTATAAAAGATGAGATTAGGTATATACGTAGGTAGTTTTGATCCGGTACATGATGGTCATTATTTTGTATGTAGATATTTAATAGATAATGATTATATTGATAAAGTATTAGTTATTCCTACTAATAATTATTGGGATAAAAGAATAGATGCTTCTTTAGAAGATAGAATTAATATGTTAAAGTATTATGAAGAAAAAGATATAGAAATAGATACTATACATAATAATTATCAATTTACTTATCAGATATTTGAAGAATTGGAAAAAGAAGTTAACGATGAATTATTTTTAATTATTGGTAGTGATAATTTAGATAGATTCTTTTCTTGGAGAGAAGTAGATAAAATACTAAAACATAAAGTTATAGTTGTTAATCGTGGTGATAAGATTAATAATAATGATGAGAGGTTTATTATTATTAATGATTTTCCATATATTGATATTTCTTCGACAGAGATTAGAAATGGTAGAAGAGAATTTATGAAAAAAGAAGTAATTGATTATATAGAGAAAAATAATTTATATAGGAAGTGATTATATGCATATTATTATTGCTGGATGTGCTAGAAGTGGTAAGACTACTTTATGTAAAAAAACTAGAGAATTAGGATTTGTTCATTA
>CACXFY010000070.1 GCA_902767005.1 uncultured Erysipelotrichaceae bacterium | reverse complement strand
TTTTATAAAAATAGAACAAGTGGAGAAGTTCTTGCTAGAATAAAAGATTTGAATGTAGTAAAAAGCTATTTAATAAATCTATTTCTTAGTATTTTTGATTTATTAAGTATTATTGTATTTAGTATTTTAATATTTTCTATTAATAAATACTTTTCATTATTAATAGTAATTATTTCGATAGTGCTTATTATTATAATGTTTATTTTTAATAAATATAAAAGTAAGATTATTAAGATAATAAAGAATAGTGAAGATATGGTTAATAGTCATTTAATAGAGGCAGTTACTTCTGTGGAGACTATTAAAGGAAGTCATTTAGAAAAAAGATATATAGATAATTTTTTATTAAAATATAATTATCTTTTAGATAGACAATTTATTTATATTAAGATAGTAGAGATAATAGAGTTTATTAAAAATAACATTCATTCTTTTTTAATAGTATCTTTATATAGTATAGGTAGTATTTATATTATTAAAGGTGATATGAATATTAGTAGTATTTTAATATTACAAATATTTTTACAATACTATTATGATTCATTACAAAAAATAATTATTTTAATTAATAATTATTCAGAATATAAAATAGTAAAAGAAAGAGTAGAAGAATTATTTTTAATTGAAGAAGAATCGTTCGTCGGTAATTATTTTTATTTGTCATATGGATTAGTAGGAGATATAAGTATTAATAATTTAAACTATAATATTAGCTCTAAAAAATTGTTTTTGAATTTATGTTTAGAAATAAAAAGAGGAGAACATTTATTAATTAGTGGAGATAGTGGATGTGGTAAATCTACTTTGATGAAGATGATAATGAGATATATAGAAGTGCCTTACAATGTAATAAAAATAGATAATATTGATATTAATCATTATCATTTAGAGAATATTAGAAAAAATATTTCTTATATTTCAAGTATGGAATATTTATTTAATGATACTATTAGAAATAATATAATTTTGAATAATAATATAGTAGAAGAGGAATTTTTAAAGATATGTAAAGTATGTATGGTAGATGAAATATGTAATTCATATGATGATATGGTTGAAGAGAATGGATTTAATTATAGTAATGGAGAAAGACAAAGAATAGTTTTAGCAAGATCACTAGTACGAAATAGTAATATTTATATATTTGATGAAGCGTTTGGACAGATAGATATTACTAGAGAGAAAAAGATTCTAACAAATATATTCAATTATTTAGAAGGTAAAACTATTATAGTAATAAGTCATAGATTTAATAATAAAAAACTATTTGATAGAGTATTAAAAATAAGTGAAGGAAAAATAAGTGATACTTAAAAAGTTTGAAAAAATAAAAAGTATAATTATAATTAGTTTTTTATTATTTATTAGTGAAGCAGTATTATTGTTTTCTTTTTGTTATTTTAAAATAAATACTTATCATAAGTATTCATCAATAGTATTTAGTAATAGTTTATTATATGTAATGTTGAATGATAAAGAATTAAAAGATATTTATAAGAATAATTCTTTTTATATTGATGGAAAAAAGTATAAATTAGTAATTGATCATATAAATACTAAAGTTTTGAAAAGAAAAGGTAAGTATTATAATCAAGTATTTATTAAATATAAAAGTATTAATCAAGATAATGAAGTATTAGATATTGTATTATTAGATAATAGAATTAATATATTTAGAATGTTTAAAGTTATGTGGAAGGAGGATTCATGAGTAGAATTGAAGAAAACAAATTAGATAAAATTAGTGGTGGTATGACAACAACAGCTGCTGTTCTAATAGGGGTAGGAGTTAGTGCACTTTTAGTGTTTTTATCTGGATTAATAGAAGGGATTACTAATCCTGAGAGGTGTAATGGATGAAAGAGATAGATAGTGATTTATTAGATAGTATTAATGGGGGAACTAATACAATATCATCTACAGTAATAAATGCTTTTACTAATTTAATAAAACTACTTAAGGATGCTGGTTATTCATTAGGTAGTGGAGTGAGAAGAATAGGAGAAGACAAACTATGTCCATTGGAATAAAAAAGTCACTTCTAATTATTTTATCTATACCTTGTTCTTATTTGTTCCTTACTTTTCTTTATAATTTTGGAATATATTTAGGTAGAATGTTTAAATGTATGTAAAAAAAGAGTCTTTTGACTCTTTTTAATTTATATAAAATGAATATCCAACTTCTTCTAAATAGAAACTTGTTTCTTCTTCAGAATAAATATTATAGGCTACATATGTTTCTAGGCGACTATTATTAATATAGTAATAAATTTTATTATTAATATTATTTAAATCTCTTATTTTTAAATAGTCTTCATAGGTCATTGCTTTAGGAATAATGTTATTATTCAATTCCTCATTATAGTATTTATTAAATATATTATTAATCTTATTAGTTATTTGATTTGCATCTGTATCAAATAAAGATAGAACTTCATTGTTTGATAATACTTTTAATTGTCTTAGATTAATATTATATGTTTTGAATTTAATGTCTGGAACACTTTCATTTTTTGTTTCTGTAATAGCTATTATTAAAGACAAGATATTACCACTTACATTGTAGTGATATTCTATTAAAGAATTTTCTTTTTCAATATAAGGTTTTACAAACATATTGATTTCATTATTAATACTATTACTAATTTTTTTAATATTTATATTAGGTACCTCTTGTTCATATTCTGTACTTTCATAGGAAGTAAATACTATATCTTTAGAAGTATCATTAATTACATTTTTATTATTACTTATTAATAAATATATACCATATACTAATAATATAAGAATTAATACTATTACTATATGTAAGTATTTTTTATATTGTTTTTTCTTTTTCATAATACCTCCTAATCATACGCCGTTAGGTGGATAAAAGATGTATAATTCTTAGCACCATGGCCATGTGTTATGCCTCTACCACTATTGCATCCAACTGTTTCACCATTTCCAATATATATTTCTACATGTCCTACACCACGAGATTTAAATCCCATAAAGACTACATCACCAGGTACTAGTTTAGATGGGTCTGAATACATTATTGTTCCTTTTACATTGCATGATCCCCAGACAGTGGATTTTATTTGATGATCAATTATACCAAAATGTTTTAGGACACGATAAACAAAATGGGAACAATCACATTGACCACCTGGTTTTAGTTCCATAGTAGATCCAAGTTTATATGTTAATCCTTTGTTCAACCATGATTTAGCATAGTTAGCTACATCTTGACCATTTGCTTTAGCTATTATTTTGGCATGAGCTCCTGAATCATTTTCTTTTAATGTTACATTATTATCTCCAAGAGTACATGTTGTGGA
>CACXFY010000069.1 GCA_902767005.1 uncultured Erysipelotrichaceae bacterium | reverse complement strand
ATTACTTGTGATGAGGATGGTAATATTACTTCAGTTCATGAAAATAAATGGGGTAGTACTGATATTGTACAAGAGACAAATATTAATGATTTAGATGAGCCTTGGGATCAAGAATTAGAAGATCATTATAAAGAAGGCGTAGATAAGTTTTATGAGTAGGTGTTAAATATGAAGATTGATAATATAAATATGGAAAGAATTAAAAAAGGTGGTTTAGTTCTTATTATAGGAGCTGTTATTACTGGGGCTATAACTACTAACAATATATTAAATAAACAAGATGTAATAGTTGAGCCTGAAAGAGTAAAAGTTGTAATTGAAGAAACTAGCGATGATAGTAGATATGCTAATGATGTTATTACTTTTGTAGATGAAGACAGTTCTGTACAAGCTATTATTAATGGTAAGAGAAGTAAACAAACTGAGATAGAACCAGGCATGACATATCATGTTTATAGTTATGAGTTGGATGATTATCAGTTAGAATTAGAAGTTCCAAGTGATGAAGATGAATTATCTTTAGTAATAGATTATGATGAGAAAACAATTACTCCAAAAGGACTTGGAAGAAACAAGTAATTGACAAATTTAATATTTATGGTATTATATTGTTGTCGTTTTCAATGAAGAACTCGAAGTAGAATTAATATTTATTTAAAGAGATTTAGTGGTTGGTGTGAACTAAAAGGAGTATTAGTTTGAATTACAAGTTTGGAGAAAAATCGTTAATCGCGTTAAGATTTTGAGTGCATGTTTATACATGAATTAAGGTGGTACCACGAGATTCTCGTCCTTATTGGATGAGGTCTCGTTTTTTATTTAGGAGGTGGTTTAGTGCATACTGAGTATGAAGTGCGAGTACTTGAAATTGATAGAGAAAAAGTACTTGCAAAATTAGAAGAATTAAAAGCAGAATTTCAATGGGATGAAATACAAAAAAGATACGTTTATGATTTTATACCAAAAGTACCTAATAAATGGATTAGACTTCGTACAAATGGTAAGAAAACGACTTTAACAATTAAAAACTTAGTTTCTTCAGAGATTGATGGTACACAAGAATTAGAAATTGAAGTTGATAATTTTGATAGATGTAATTTAATATTAAAAGAGTTAGGATATGAACCTAGAGGTTATCAAGAGAATAGAAGAATACAATACTTACTAAATGGTGTTGAGATTGATATTGATGATTGGCCTTATATTCCTACATATTTAGAAATAGAGGGGCCGAGTGAAGAATCTGTTTATAACATTCTTGATGTTTTGGGTTATAATAAAGAAGAAGCAACTAGTAGAGATGTTGAGGGAATATATAAAGATTATGGTTATGAAATATTAAAAATTAAACATTTGGAATTAGAGGAGGAAAGAAAATGACTTTATATGAAGATTTAGAATGGCGTGGACTAATACAAGAAATAAGTAGTCCAGATTTAATTGATAAACTTAATAAAGGTGGAATGACTTTTTATATTGGTACTGATCCAACTGCAGACTCAATGCATATTGGACATTATTCATCATTCTTAATATGTAAGAGATTAGCTCAAGGAGGACATAGACCTTTATTATTAGTAGGAGGAGCAACTGGACTTATTGGAGATCCTAAACCAAGTGCAGAGAGACCTTTAATTACTAAAGAAGAAGTAGATAAAAATATAAAAGGATTAACTGCACAAGCTAAAAAGATATTTGGGTTTGAAGTAGTTAATAACTGGGATTGGACTAAAGATGTTAATATTTGTGATTTCTTAAGAGATTATGGTAAATATTTTAATATTAATTATATGTTAGCTAAGGATCATGTTAAATCTAGAATGGATGTTGGTATAACATATGCAGAATTTAGTTATATGTTATTACAAGCTATGGACTTCTATTACTTATTTAAAGAATATAATTGTGAGCTTCAAGTAGCAGGTTCTGATCAATGGGGTAATATTACTTCTGGAATAGAATTAATTAGAAAGAAATTAGACAAAGAGGCTTATGGATTAGTTATGCCACTTGTTACTGATAGTCAAGGTAATAAATTTGGTAAAACAGAAGGGAATGCATTATGGTTAGATGAGAATAAGACTTCATCTTATGAGTTTTATCAATATCTAATTAATTTAGAAGATTCTATGATTATTGAATACTTAAAGAAATTAACATTCTTAAGTAAAGAAGAAATAGAGAAAATAGAAAAGGAAAATAGTGAACATCCAGAACAAAGAATAGCTCATAAAGCGTTAGCTCATGAAATCATTCGTGATTTACATGGAGAAGAGAGTTATCAAGAAGCTGTTAAAATATCTGAATCATTATTTAGTGGTGATATAGCTAGCTTTACTGAGAAAGAAATACTAGATGCATTTAAAGGATTAGAGCCATTTACTATTAAAGAAGATTTAAATATAGTTGACTTATTAGTAGAAGGTAAAATTTGTTCTAGTAAGAGAGAAGCTAGAGAGTTTGTTAATAATGGAAGTATTACTTTAAATGGAGAAAAAGTTAATGATTTAGAGTATGTTGTTTCTAAAGATAAATGTCTAGTTAATAAATATATAGTAGTTAGACGTGGAAAGAAAAAATATTTCATTGGAATTTATGAATAAAAGGAAATACTAATTAAAGTATTTTCTTTTTATGTGTGGAAAAAAAGAAGTAGATTTGCTACAATAAAGATGAAGGTGTTTTGATGAATAAAAATATATTAAAGGTATTAAAATTTATTACAATTATATGTGTAATTATATTAATTATTGAATTAATCTATTTTATATATGTTGGCTTTTATAGAAAAGAGAAATCTATACTATTTGATGGTGTTAATAGTATTGCATTGACTGATAAAGGTTATGTTACTGTAGGTAGTAATAATGATAATGAAATGTATTATGAAAGAGCAAAAGTAATTAAGTATAATTCTAATAGAGAAAAAGTTTATGAAAAACTATATAATAAGGGATTAAATGGATCTTTCTTTGGAGTAGCAAGTGATGGTGATATTGTTATTGCGGTAGGTAGTTATGAAAGTGATAATAAAGAGCATAAAAAGAATAATCGTAGTGCCTTAATGGTTGCTTATGATAAAGATGGAGAAGTTATATTTGAAAATGTGTTTAATGAACTTAGTTATTCTAAATTTATGAACATTAAAGTAGTAGATGATGGTTATATAGTATGTGGACAAAGTATTTATAGTTCTAATAAAGTTGGTAAAAGTACTGGTGGAGCATACTTGATTAAGTATGATAAGAATGGTAAATTACTATGGAAAAAGAATTATGGTAATAATAAGTCTGCTATATTCAATGATATTTATATTGATGATGAGTATATATATGCTGTTGGTCTAGACAATAATGAAGTTGGTGTAATAGTTAGGTATACTAAGAATGGTGATTATGTAGATAGTAATGATTATAAATATACTGACAGACTTGGATTTAGTGGAGTTACTAAGTTAGATAATTTTATTTATGTTGCGACTTCAAATAAAAGAAATGATGGCGATACTGACGCTATGATAATTAGATATACATCAGATTTAAAATATGTTGATGAAGTAATATATACTGGAAAAGAATTAGAAAGATTTAATAAGATTATTACTGATAGTAAAGATAATTTAGTAGCTATTGGATCTATGGCTTCAGTTACTAAGGATAAAAGAAATAAAATAGATGAATATAACTATAATGGATTAATTGCTAAATACGATAAAGATTTAAAGAAGATAGCAGTAGT
>CACXFY010000068.1 GCA_902767005.1 uncultured Erysipelotrichaceae bacterium | reverse complement strand
CTTTTTTATCTTTAAAATGATCAACTATTTTTAATATATCAGGATTATATTTTTCTTTTTTAGAAAAATCTTCTAATTCATCATTAGTAATAATAGAATAATCATCTAATTTCTTTAGTTCTTTCTTTAAATCAGTAATTTTAATATGTACTGGTTTCAATATTTCTTTTTGTTCATTATCATAGATTGCAGCATAGACATATTTTCTTCTAGCATCAATCATAGGTACATGATAAGTATCTTTTTTACTAGATAGAGACATAGCTTCTAAAGCTGAGATTGTTGTTATAGGGATGTTTAGACTCCAAGCATATGTTTTCGCAATAGTAATACCTATTCTAATACCTGTGAAACTACCTGGTCCATTAACAACTATAATCTTGTCTATATCTTTTGGAAATAATATATTTTTTGTAAAAAGATTTACTATTTCTGGTAATGCTTCTTCTGATAAAGAAGTTCCAAATTTTCTTTTTACTTGATCTATTATTCTATCTCCTTCAATAATTGCTGAATATAAATAAGCAGATGATGTATCTACATATAAATATCTCATAATACCGCCTCACATAATTCTTCATATTTTCTACCGTGTGGTGTAATTACAATTATTCGTTTATTTTCATCTTCCATAGAATTTTTAATTTTGATATCTAGACGTTTTTCTGGTAAGTAGTCAGGAATCATATCAGCCCATTCGATAATAGTAACTCCTTTTTTTGTATAGTACTCTTCTATTTCTAAATCTCCTACTTTACCTTCTAAACGATAAACATCCATATGATATAATGGCATTTCTCCAGATGTATATTCCTTAATAATTGTAAAGGTTGGAGATGTTACTTCTTCTTTTACTTCCATTGCTTTAGCAAACCCTTTAGTAAAAACAGTTTTTCCACTACCAAGATCTCCTTTTAGGCATATAACCATATTAGGAAATTTTTCTGATTCTAGATTTTGAGCCAATTCGATTGTCTCTTCTTCTGAATATGTTGTTATTTTGTAATCCATTTCTATCACCTACTCAATATTATATCAAAAAAAAGAAGTTATACAACTCCTAATTACTTGATATTGACATATCTTTAATATGTAAAGATGGGGCTGCCGAACTTGCTTTTTTAAACTCTATTGTATTGGATATATCAACTACATTTGACAATAATTCAAAGATTGTAGTTGTCAAAATACTAGTTTCAAAGCTGTCTAGTTTTTGTCCATTTTCGACAATAGTTCCAGTTATTTGGGCAGATATTACTCCAGTTGTTGGATTTAAAACAACTCCTCCTGATGATTGATAATCTTTGATATATAAGCCTGAATTCATTTCTTTTATTAGTTCTTCTTCACTCTTATCACCAGGTTCAATATAGATATTTCTTACATCAATAGAACCATAACCATTACCTGTTGATTTCACTTTGTCAATTAAAGCCTCTTTATTATTGTAAAGGTATGTTTTTAATACTCCTTTATCTACAATAGTTTTCTTGTATGTTTCTACTCCTTCATTATCAAACTTATTGTAACTTGGATAACTCTTATTTGAAGGATCTTCTATTATTGTTATCTTATTACTAAATATTTTTTCATTTAATTTATTCTCTAAACATGAGTATTTCTTTCTGATTTCTTCTTTAGATAATAATTTAGAAAAAACACCTAGCATTTTTGAAGTAAATGTTGCTGATAAAATGACATCGTATTTACCAGATTTAATCACTTTTTTATTAATACTATTTACGGTTGCTTCTATTAGATTAGTAATAAATATATTAATGTCTATATCTTTATTAGTCGTATATAATATGTCACTAATATTATTTATTTTATCATTATTTTTTGTTGTAACTTCGGTGTATATTACACATATATTCTTTTCACTGGTAATATCTAAACCATAATTATTATTAATATTTTTAGTTACTCTTTCCATAGAAAAACTTGTTTCAATATTTGTAATTTTATTATTAAGATTCTTCTTTTTATGGGCACTAATTATTTCATTTATTTCTTTACTAATATCAAAATCTAAGTTGGTTGCTGTATCAGTAATTGTTTTTTTATCTTCTATGTATACTTCTTTATATTCTGTTTCAATATTATTTACTTTTAATTTTATTTCTTCAATTATAGATTCATCTAAATAATTAGTATTAATTTTTACATCTTTATTATTGTAATGAGCTGTTATTGTATAAGATGTGTTATTAGATAATACTAATTCTTTTTGTTTATCATTAAGTATTCTTACTTCTATGCCTTTATTTATAAAAGTTGTTATTTGTACAGGTTTTATATTATCTTTTTCTAATAATTTTATAAATTCTTTTTGATTCATTATTCACTACCTCCTACTAAGATGTTTGACACTTTGATAGTTGGTTCTCCTATTGTTACATGGATAGTTCCACTTATACTTCCACAATAACCAGTTTCAAGTGATAGATCATCTGATACCATTTCAACTTCTTTTAAGATTTCTTGTCCTTTACCAATTAAAGTAATACCAGTTAACATGTCGGTAATCTTACCTTTTTCTATTAGATAACTTTCATCTACTGAAAAGTTAAAATCTCCAGTTTTAGGATCTACACTTCCTCCACGCATACTTTTACAATAAATTCCATAATCAATACTTTTAATCATGTCTTCTATCTTATCTGTACCTTTATCTAAATATGTATTATTCATTCTTGATGTTGGTGGATACATATAGCTTTCTCTTCTTGAAGAACCAGTTATAGGATGTTGCATTTTCTTTGAATTAAAACCATCTACTAAATAACTTTTTAAGATTCCTTTTTCTATTAATACATTTTTCTTTGTATTATTACCTTCACTATCTATAATAGAACTTCCCCAAATATTCGGTAATGTTCCATCGTCTATTAGTGTTACTTTATTGGAACCTATTTTTTTATTCATCTTATTTGAAAAAACACTTAGGGAGTCAGCAACTGATGTTGCTTCTAGTGCATGACCACATGCTTCATGAAATATTACTGCACCAAAACCTGGTCCAATAACAACAGGTACTTTACCACCTTTAAACTTTTTGGCATCTAATTTTTTTACTACTACTTCCGCTAAATTATGAGAAAATTCTTTATAATCAAAATCTTCAAGCATCTCATAACCACATCCCATACCAAATGATGAGAATGTATCTTCTGATTTATCCTCTCTTTTAGCATAAGCAACACCATATACTCTCGTTACTGTCTCTTTTGATGTTTTATATATTCCATTAGAGTTTGTTACTGTATAGGTCTTATCTGCTTCATAGATGCCAACTCTTACTTGATTGATAAACTTACTATAATTTCTTATTTCTTTATCAATATCTTTTAATAGTTTTTTCTTTTTTTCAATTGGATATTTATTATGTTCAATTTTTATTTTTGGTAATAATAATTCCTCATCATCTAAAGTAATATTACTATTTGTTTTATTTATATTCTTTATATTAGATACTAATATATCTATTTCTTTTAGAATATTTTTTATTTGGAGATTATTTGTTGAAGTATAGTAAACATTATTATTATGGAATATTCTTATACCTAAACCTTTACTTAATGTCCCTTTTATATCTTCTAGTTTAGAGTCATTTAATATGTAATTCTTTGATGCTTGCTCTTCATAATATAATTCAACGAAATCAACTCCTAAAGATTTTGTATAATTTATTATTTCTTCATATTGCTTTTTATTCATTTGAATCACCATTTTTATTATACACAAAAAAAATATATCACTCAAATGATATATTTATATACAAAAAAAATTCTTGGCAACTTCCTATTTTCGCATTCACTATCTTCGGCGTTTAGTGGCTTAACTTCTGTGTTCGGGATGGGAACAGG
>CACXFY010000067.1 GCA_902767005.1 uncultured Erysipelotrichaceae bacterium | reverse complement strand
TGATCACCTCCTATATACCTAGCATTGCTGTTGCAAATTGGAAGTAAATAATAATTGAGCATAAGTCAACTATTGTTGTAAGTAATGGTGCTGCAACAACAGCAGGGTCTAATTTCATTTTTTTAGTAATAATTGGAAGCAAGCATCCTATTGACTTTGATACCACTATTGTAAATAAAAGTGTTAATCCTAAAACTAAGCTTAATTTAACATCATGATATAAGAAATAAATTCTTATGGCATTAACAACCATAATTGCAGAGCCTACTAAGAATCCTACTCTTATCTCTTTCCATAGTACTTTAAGCCAATCTTTTACTGTTATTTCTTCTGTAGCTAAAGCACGGATTACTATAGTTGAAGTTTGAGAACCACTATTTCCTCCTGTACCCATTACAGTAGGTATAAATGATACCAAAAGTGGTAATACTGCAAATGCTGCTTCATAGTTTGCTAAAACTGTTCCAGTTAATGTAGCTGAAAGCATAAGAATAAGAAGCCATCCTATTCTATGGCCTATATGCTTATAAACTGGAGTTTTCAAGTATGCTTCTTCTGTCGGAATAACGGCACTCATTTTTTCGAAGTCTTCTTCGTTCTCTTCTTTCATGATGTACATAGCATCATCGATTGTTATTATTCCAACTAGTCTTTCTTCATTATCAACTACTGGAAGAGCATATTCATTATACTTATCAAACATTTTTGCTACATCTTCTTGGTCGTCTAATGTTTGAACAGTAATAACATTTTTATCCATGATATTGCTAATCTTTTCATCAAGTTTAGCTAAAAGAATTTCCTTTAAAGTAATTACTCCTATAATTTTTCTTGTCATAGATAAAACATAGCATGTATAAACTGTTTCTGAATCTACACCAATTTTTTTTATTTTTTCTAGTGCGTCTTCAACAGTCATATTTTCTTTTAAATCTATAAACTCTGTAGTCATTATTGATCCAGCTGAATCATCTGGATATTGAAGTAGTTTATTTATAATAGCTCTTTCATCTTTACTGATATGCTTTAATATTCTTTTTACAACATTAGATGGCATTTCTTCAATTAAGTCTACAGTATCATCCATGTATAGCTCATCTAATACGTCTTTAATTTCTTTATCTGAAAATGAATTAATTAATTTTTCTTGAATATCAGAGTCTAGTTCTGTGAAAACCTCAGCAGCATCTTCTTTTGAAAGAAGTCTAAATAAAAGAATAACTTGCTCTTCTGATAGTTCATCTAAAAGTGGCGGTATATCTGCACTGTTTAGATCTTTCAAATATTTTTTAAGTTCTGCATATCTTTTCTTCTCTAGTAGTTCTTCAATATCGATTATTTTTTCTTGCATTTTTATACCTCCCCTTTTAAAAATTTTTAAACAAAAAACTCTCGAATTGCTTGAACAATAGCAACTCAAGAGTTCTAATAACACTTTATAATGCATCGTTCAAGCTTCAACTTTGTAGGGCGATGAAATTGCATTAAATCATGCCTTGCTTTTCGACATGACTTGTTAACCATCTAAAAGTGTCTCCACTTACTTGCGGCAGCAACCCGTATCCCTATAGTAGTCTCACCTACCGAATTATTTTTATAAACTGCATATTATTATAACTTGTTTTTTAGTTTATGTCAACAATATTACCAAGCAAAATTTCCATATAAATTTAATTCATATTTATCATCTACTTTATCTATTACAAAAACTTCTGGTATATCCCAAGTTATAGTCTCTATGATTATCTCTAGTTTTCCATCATTATTGTAATCAATAAAAGCTACATCATTAATCATTCGATTTAATGCTGGACTTACTGATGAAGTTTTGTTAACATTATCCTTCATTATTATTTCAGCTTTATCAGAATTACCTTCAACTTTTAGTAAGTAATAATAACAATTATTATCTTTTCCTTTTTCATAATTATCAATGTTATTTACAACTATGTATGTCTCTACTGAGCCATCATTATCTGTATCTACAGAATAAGTATTAGTTATAACTGGCTCGTTATCTAATCTATCTTTTACTAATACTTCTTTTGCCATTTTTTCATATTTTTCTTTGCTTGTTTTATCTAAAGTAACTTCATATGTATCTTTACATGGAGTAGTTAGTTCTTGTGATACAACAAAGAAATTATCTTTATTCTCTA
>CACXFY010000066.1 GCA_902767005.1 uncultured Erysipelotrichaceae bacterium | reverse complement strand
TCATTAATAATCGTAACAAAACCATTCTTAGTTAAATATTTCATAAAATCATAATAATATTTTTTATCTTCTACCATTCCATGAGATAGTTGAACAATGCCTAATACTTTACCTTTAGGAATAAATAACTTTGTATCTAATTCTAATCCATCACACCTAGATTTAATCTTTATATTTTCTTCTTTCATCCTAACTTATCTCCATTTTTAACATTAATATCTGGTTTTATTAAAACTACTCCTTGTTCACTATAAGTACCAAGTACTAATACTTCACTAATGAAATCAGCAACTTGTCTAGATGGAAAGTTAACTACTCCAAGTATTTGTTTATTAATTAAATCTCCCTTCTTATAAACATCTGTTATTTGTGCAGAACTCTTTTTTATACCTATCTCATCACCAAAATCGATAGTTAATTTATAAGCTGGTCTCTTAGCTTTAGGAAAATCATTAACTTCAATAATAGTTCCTACTCTAATATCTAATTTTATAAAATCATCAATACTTGCCATACTATCACTCCTAATATTATTATACAAAAATATATGTTATAATGCTATAATAAAAACGAGGTGAAATAATGTCTAAATTTATAGATTTTTATAAAGAACAAAAAAATAAAATAGAAAATTCTCTTAACAAATTTAATAAAGAAATACTAAAAGAAGAAAATACTACTATAAATGATAATTTAAAAATATATAGTGATTTAAATAATTCTGGCAAAATGATACGTGGTACTTTAATACAACTAGGTTATAAATTAAATAATGATGATTTAGATTATGCAATACCACTATCTACTGCATACGAAGTATTTGAAACATCAATTCTAGTTCATGACGACATTATAGATAATGATTCCTTTAGACGTGGTAAAACCACTGTTCATTCTTATAATAGAGAAAAGTATAAGAACTTATCTGATAATACTCATCTATCGAATTCAATTGCCTTATGTATTGGAGATTATGGATTATTTAAATCTACTAAATTATTAATAGAAAATTATAAAGATGATAAACACTTTTATGAATTATTAAATAAATATAATGATATAGTAATTGATACAATACGTGGAGAAATTATTGACGTTGTAACTCCATATGAAGAGAAAAACAAAATATTTAAAGGCAATATAGAAGATACTACAATGGATATTTATAGATTAAAAACATCATATTATACATTAGTGGGACCTATGTCTTTAGGAATGATTCTTGGTAATTCTACTAAAAAAGAAATAAAAGATATTGAAGAATTTACTCTTCCATTAGGAATTGCTTTTCAAATACAAGATGATATCTTAGGAATATTTTCATCTAACGAACAATTAGGTAAACCAATTGGTTCAGACATAAGAGAATTTAAGCAAACTCTTCTTTATGCCCATATAAAAGAAACTAAATACTATAAAGATTTATTAAAATATTATGGTAAAGAAGAATTTGATATAGAAAAAGTAAAACAATTATTTATAGATTCTAAATCACTAGAATATTGTCAAAATAAAATGAATAATTTATATGAAGAATCTTTAAATAAACTAAACAAAATCAAATGGTTAAAAGACGAAGATAAAGAAATATTAAAAGATTTAGTATTCTTCTTAAAAGAAAGAAAGAAATAGTTCAAATGAACTGTTTTTTTATGCTATAATTATGATAGGTGATTATATGAACACACTACTAATTATGAGTTGTAATAACGATTTAGGTAATTGTTGTAAAGACCCTTCTCTAGCAAACATCATGTCTGTCTTTTCTAACATTCTAAATATTATTCAAATAGTTGTACCTATAATTTTATTATTAATGATAGCTTATCAATTAATGCAGATGATGATTAATCCTGATGAAAAAAAGAACAAAAAGAAAATGCTTAATCAATTCATTGCTGCTGTAGTAATATTCTTTATACCTATGCTTGCTAATATCGTAATTAATATAACTGGTGAATCAATTAACTTTTCAGCATGTATAAAAGAAACTAAAAACATTAAGGTATCAACAAAATCAAATTATATAAAAGAGTCAAATAAAAAAGCAACTCCAATTATAAATACAAGCACTTACGAAAAAGGAGACGAAAAAAAGCAAGATCCAAC
>CACXFY010000065.1 GCA_902767005.1 uncultured Erysipelotrichaceae bacterium | reverse complement strand
ACTTGAGGATTAGCATCTTTTTTTAATGTAATAGTAATTTTAACACCGTTTTTTAAATCGGTATGATAATCTGAAATACCATCAATAATTTTATTATGAACAAGTTCTGCAACTCTTAATTTTAAATCTTGAGTATTAACACCATATGGAACTTCTGTTACTACAATATTACTATGATTTTGATGTTCTTCAATAGTTGCTTTACTACGTATAGTAATAGTTCCACGTCCTGTTTCATAGGCTTTTTTAATACCACTATTACCTAATATTAAACCACCGGTTGGAAAATCTGGACCTTTTATGTATTGCATTAACCCCAAAGTGTCTATTTCTGGATTATCTATATAAGCAATACATCCATCAATTACTTCTCCTAGGTTATGTGGAGGTATATTTGTTGCCATACCAACAGCAATACCCATAGTACCATTTACTAGGATATTTGGAAATTTAGATGGCAAAACTAATGGTTCTTTCTTTGTTTCATCAAAATTCAATTGCATATCAACTGTTTCTTTGTTAATATCCCTTAATAATTCTAGAGATATTTTTGAAAGTCTAGATTCAGTATAACGATAAGCAGCAGCTGGATCTCCATCAATGTTACCAAAGTTTCCATGGCCATCAACCAAGGTATATCTTTCATTCCAAGGTTGGGCAAGTCTAACCATCGCATCATAAATTGAAGTATCACCATGTGGATGGTAAGAACCAATAACATTACCTACAGTTGTAGCACACTTTTTGTGTGGTTTATCAGGTGTGTAACCATTTTCATACATAGACCACAAAATACGACGATGTACGGGCTTTAATCCATCTCTTAAGTCTGGGATAGCACGAGCCATTATAACACTCGCAGAATAGTCTATAAATGACTTTTTAACCTCATCTACGATATTATTGTGAGTAAAACTATCTCTTTCATGAAATTCTCCTCCAAAATCAGTTACAACTGATTCTTCAGATTCTTCTCCAGTTTCTGGGTTATTATCAATTAATTCTTCGTTATCTATTTCTTGAATTGTATCTAATTCTTCATTTTCCATCTTATTTCACCCACCTTACTAAATATCTACATCAGCATATCGAGCATTTTCCTCGATAAACTCTCTTCTTGGTTCAACTTCTTCACCCATAAGTTTTTCAAATATTTGATCTGCTGCAATTAAATCCTCAACAGTAATTCTTCTCAATACTCGAGTATTAATATCCATTGTAGTTTCAAATAATTCTTCAGCATCCATTTCACCAAGACCTTTCATTCTAGTAATCTCGGCTCGACTACGATCATAATCTTTTAATAAACTTAAGTAACTATCACGTTCTTTTTCATCTAAAACATATTTTCTAGTTTTACCAAATCTAATTCTAAATAATGGAGGTTGAGCTGCATATACATGCCCAGCTTCAACAATTGGTCTAAAATACCTATAAAACAATGTTAATAACAATACTCTAATATGAGCTCCATCAACATCGGCATCGGTCATTATAACAATCTTATCATATCTCAATTTAGAAATATCAAAGTCAGCTCCAACACCAGTACCAAATGCGGTAATTATAGTCTTTATTTCTTCATTTGATAGTGCTTTATCTAATCTAGCTTTTTCGACATTTAAAATTTTACCACGTAAAGGAAGAATAGCTTGAGTCATAGAATCTCTACCTTCTTTAGCAGAACCGGCAGCACTATCTCCCTCGACGATAAATATTTCTGAAACGCTTGGATCTTTACTCTTACAATCAGATAGTTTTCCCCATGTATTAACAGTTGTTAAATCAGATTTTCTAGATGCTTCACGAGCCTTTCTTGCAGCATTTCTAGCTCTACAAGCTAATATTGCTTTATTAATAATAGTTCTAGCTTCCTCAGGATTTTCCATCAAAAATCTATCAAATCCTTGAGAAAAAACACTATCAGCAAGTTTTCTAACTTCACTATTTCCTAATCTACCTTTAGTTTGTCCTTCAAATTGAGGATTTGGATGCTTACATGAAATAATCATTGTAAGACCTTCTTTAACATCATCACCAGTTAAAGATTCGTCTTTTTCTTTTAAAATACCAACTTTTTTAGCATAATTGTTAATAACTCTTGTTAATGCTCTACGTACACCTTCTTCATGAGTTCCGCCATCATGAGTATTAATATTATTAACAAATGAATAAATATTATCATTATAACTAGTATTATATTGCATAGCTACTTCAAAGAATACACCATCTTCTTCACCTTCAAGATGAATTACATCTTCATGAACTGGAGTTTTTCCTTGATTTATAAATTTAACGTACTCAGATATACCACCTTCATATAAGAAATGTTCTCCTGTAGTATCTTCTTCATCTCGATCATCTCTTAAAGTTAAAGATAATCCTTTATTTAAGAATGCTAATTCTCTAGTTCTAACTTTTAGT
>CACXFY010000064.1 GCA_902767005.1 uncultured Erysipelotrichaceae bacterium | reverse complement strand
TATTTAGTAAAGTCACTTTTTAAATAGTCACTTAATGCTATATTTGATGGATTAATACTTATTATATGATCTAAATTATTTTTATAATTTATTTTATTAGTTTTTTTCATATTACTTAGTAATGTTAATACATCTTCTCTTGTTATTTCTTGTTTTGATATAAATAGTGTTAAATAAGATAATAAGTCTTTCCATTCATCTTTTACACCATAGCCTCCACCAAATACTCTTCTATCTACTCTTTCAATGTTACTACTAGATGGTTTCTTTTCTTGATAGAAGTAATTATCTTTTATTAATGATAAATAATTAGTATCATAGATTAATCTATAACTATATAAATCTCTTATTCTTTCACTATTTATTATTAATCTTTTTATTTGATGATAAGTCTTTGGATCATGTAAGTATTGTAGTGATAAAGATAAGTCTAGTTCTTGTAATTCTTTTGCTAATAACTGTTTTATTCTTTTTAAAGTAAAGTATTTATGATGATCTAGTGAGTTTGAGAAATATAAATAGCCATTATTATCTATAGTATTTGATTTTATACAATTATAACTATTACTTCCTTGGAAACGGTATAATTCTTTAGCATAGTCATCTTTTTTTAATTTTTGAATTGTACTGTTATATAAAGCCATAAGTCCTCCTTGCGAGGACATATTATATCATAAAAATAAAAAAGTTACAAATTGTAACTTTTTATATTATCTATTATTCCAACTTGATGGGAAATTTACGTATGATGTTGGATTGATTGTACTTCTTTGGTATTGAGCCCAAGTACAACCTCCTCCTCTATTCCAATCACAAGTAGTTAATTCTAGATGTAGATGTGGTCCTGTTGAATATCCAGTTGATCCCATATTACCTATTTGAGTAAAGGCTGATACATTTTGTCCTACTGATACAGCTCCAAATCTAGACATGTGAGCGTATGTAGAATATATATATCTACCATTTACATTATGTCTTATTTTAATTACTAAGGCACCATATGTGTCATATCCTTTGAAGAATATTTGACCGTTAGCAATTGGGTAAATAGCGATTGTTTTATTACTACTTGATACATCTACTCCCATATGGCCACCAAATCCACCATACCATTGTGTAATATATCCATATTGTATTGGTCTATAGAAACCATTAGTACTTGGTACTGAGCCACCTGATCCACCACCATGACTTTGTTCTATACGGTATTGGCAAGCACTTATTTCTTCGTTTTTACCACAGCCTAATGATTTGTAATAATTTAAATTACCTTTTGCTTGTTTAATTTGTTCTTCTATACCAGGCATTGTTTCTTTAATAGAAGCTGAATCAGCATTAATTCTTTCTTTTTCAGATTCTAAATCTTCTTTTAGTTTCTCTAATTCTTTTTGTTTTTGAGCTAATTCTTTTTGTTGTTGCTCATTCTTTTTAATAAGAGCTTCTAGTTCTTTCATTACTTTGTCATTATAAGCTGTTAATTGTTCAACGATAGACATACGATATACCATATCAGTAATATCTGTTGCACCAAAAGCATATTCTAGATAAGCATTATTACCATTTGATATTTGATAATATTCTATTATCTTTTTGCTTTCTTCACTTTTCTTTTCTATTTCTTTATTACTTCTATCTATTTCTTCTTGCAACTCTTTTATTTCTTTTTCTGCTTGATCTATTTGATATTCAATACTAGATATTTTCTTTTTTATTTCTTCTACTTCAGCATCGTTTTTAGCAAGTTTATTTTTCTTTTCTTGTAATTGAGAAGTATATTTTTCTACTTCGGCTTCGAATTGAGCTATTGTTTGAGCACTTGCTTCTATTGGTAGTGCAAATAGAGAGACAAGCATTAAACAAATTGTTATACTTACTAATAGTTTATTTTTCATTATATCTTTAAATACTTTCTTACGGCACTAGCACTACCTATCATACCTACTAATATACCTATAATTACTACTACTAGAGATACTGTATAAATAAATGGTTCAGGTTTTATTAACTCAATTAATGGAGAGAATAAATGTCCTTCAAAATGCTTATAGAAAGCTAAGTATCCATATGTTGTTATTAATACTGGAACAATTGATCCAAATAGTCCTAAAATCATTCCTTCTATAATGAATGGAGTTTTTACTGTGAAGTTACTAGCTCCAACTAATCGCATTATTTCAATAGCGTCTTTTCTAGCTGAGATAGTTAATTTAATTGTATTAACTATTAAGAATACTGTTACTAGTATTAGAGCTATTACGATTCCATAAGTTACTTTTTGGACTGATGAGAAGGCTACTATTAATTTATCTACCATTCCTTCTCCATATCTTACTACTGATACTTTATTAAACTTCTCTATTCTATGAGCAGTAGCTGATATTTTTTCGACATCTTTTACTTTTACTTGGAAAGTGTCTTTTAATGGGCTTTCATTATCATCCCAATTATTTAATACTGTATTAAATACTTCTGATTCTTCTTGCATTTGTTTTTTTACTTCTTGTCTTGATTTAAAGATATAACTGTCTACATTAGTTAGTTTTTTTATGTGTTTTTCGACATTATCTATATCTTCTTTTTCGACATTATTATCTAAGAAGACAACGATTGTTAAATCTTTTTCTATTTCTTTAGTAAAGTTATCTACATTTAAGGAAGCAATTATTGCGACAGCAACAATGATTAGCGTTATTGTTATACATGAGATAGAGGCTAAAGAAAGAGAAAAGTTTCTAATTACACTTTTGAAAGCATCTCTTATGCTTCTTCCTAACATTCTAAATAGCTTCATCTGTATATGTTCCTTTCTGTTTAAATTTTACTAAGTGACCATCTTTTAGAGTAATTACTTGTTTTTTCATTTTATTTACTGTTTCTCTATCATGTGTTGCCATTAAAATAGTTGTTCCACGACTTTTATTGATTTGTTCTAAAACTTTCATTATTTCTAAACTACGATCTGGGTCTAAGTTTCCAGTAGGCTCATCACATAGTAATAACTTTGGATCATTTACTATTGCTCTTGCAATTGCGACTCTTTGTTGTTCTCCTCCAGATAATTGGTCTGGATAATTATGTACTTTATTCTTTAATCCTACATCTTCTAAAGCTTTTAACACTTTAGTTCTTATTTCACTCTTTGGTGCTCCTATTACTTCTAAAGCAAAAGCTACATTTTCATAAACTGTTAATTTTGGTAATAGTCTAAAGTCTTGGAAGACTATTCCTAGTTTTCTTCTTAATTTATATACTTTTGAATTTCTTATTTTACCAACGTCAAGACCACCAACTACGATTTTCCCTTTAGTTGGTTTTTCTTCACGATATAACATCTTAATTAAAGTTGATTTTCCACTTCCAGAACCACCTATTATAAAGACAAATGAGCCTTTTTCGATGGCTAGGTTTAAATCATATATGGCAGTTACTCCATTTTTGTATTTCTTTTCAACGTTTTTAAGTCTAATTAAATCCATGTATTTATTCACCACCTTATTATTTATTTTATCATAATTATGAAGTATTATAAATAAAAAAGCCTTTATATTATAAGGCTTTTACACTATTTAACGCCTTCTGCTTGATAAGATTCAGTTACTATACAGAAAGCTTCTTCATCTATTTGTTTAATTTTCTCTTTAACTTTGTAGTATTCTCTACTTGGTATTATTGTTAAAATGGCTTTCTTTCTTTTTTCCATAAAGCCTCCTTTAACATTAAATACTGTTACTTGGTGTTTTAAATCTTTTACGATGTAATCTTTTATGTCTTCATCTTCACTTGTGATGATATAGAATGATTTATTGTTATTTATACCTAATAGAACTTTATTTAATACTATATCATTGATATATAAGAATATTATGGCATACATAACATTGATACTTCCAAAGTAATAGCCACCTATTAATACTATTATTAAGTTAATAATTAGGGAAGATTTAGCGACTGGTATTTTATACTTTTCTTCTAGTATTTGACTTATTATTGGGAACCCTCCATTAGAATAACCACTTCTATACATTAGTCCATTAGCAATTCCTTGTAAGATACCAGCAAATACGACAATTATTAGCATATCTTCTGGTCTTGCTTGAATAATATTATTTAGAGGAGACGCTATGGCAATGAATAGTGGGAAAGCTAAGGAAGCAACTATAGTACCAATAGTCTTTTTATATCCTAAATACATGAAAGAAACTATTATACAGGATACTGATATTAATAAGACCATGAATGCAGGATTTATTCTATATAGATGATAAGTTATTGTTCCTACTCCTGAAGCACTACCTGTTACTAAGTCTAGCGGAAAGAGAAATAGATTATATAGGATAGCGTTTACTACTAATGACATAGTCATTAAAATGGCATTTACGAATTCTTTCTTTTCTTTCTTCATATTATTCGCCTCCAAACACTTCATAAGCATCTGTTACGACAAAGAAAGCATCTTTATCTATTTCATGAATACCCGCTTTTAATTTGTAATAATCTCTTGTTGGTAGAACACATAATAATACATTTTCTTTTTCTTTTTTAAAACCACCTTTAGCGTTAAATATAGTTACGCTATGACCTAAGTTTGTAAATATATATTCTTTTATAGCTTCTTCGTGTTCGGTTATTATGTAGAAGGCTTTATTATCAGAAATACCTAGTATTACACGATCTGACATTAAACTAATGATATATAGTACTATTATTGAATATAGTAGGTTCATTGGTCCAAAGAAGATGGCACTTGATAATACTATTAAACCATCACTTATTAACATACTATTACCAATTGATATTTTTACATATTTAGATATTATTTGATTTACTATATCAGTTCCTCCAGTAGTAAAACCGGCTTTAAAGACTAAACCAGCTCCAAAACCATATATTACTCCACCAAATACAGCTGCTAATACTTTTTGGGTGTAGTCTATTTCTAACCAAACATTAATATTTTGTGTTAAATAAACAAATACTGGTAATAGTAATGAGCCAATTATTGAAGCTCTTGTTTGTTCTTTTTCTAGAGTAAAGTTACTTATTATTAGTAAGATAACGTTGGCTATTAAGATTATTTTCCAGTTTTCTATACTAAATATTGAGTTTAAGATGATAGCGATACCACCTACTCCACCAGGTACTATATCATTTTCTACTAAAAAGATATTATAGGCTACTGATATTAAGAAACATCCAACAAGAAAACTCATAAATCTTAAGTAAAAAGACTTATGATTAATTCTATTTAGTAATTTACGATATTTTCTTTTGGATACTAAATTCATTATAAACCTGCCTTTAAATTCTCTTCTATAAACATATCTAAATCACCATCTAATACTTTAGTTACATTACTTGTTTCAGCATTAGTACGATGATCTTTTACCATAGAATATGGGTGCATTACATAACTACGTATTTGTGATCCAAATTCTATGTTTTTTTGATCTCCTTGAATCTGTTTTAATTCTTTTTCTTGTTCTTCTAATTTTATTAATAATAATTTGTTTTTTAGTACTTTTAGTGCTTGTTCTTTATTTTGTATTTGGCTTCTTTCATTTTGACATGTTACTACTATCTTTGTAGGTAGATGTGTAATACGGACAGCTGAATCGGTAGTATTTACGCCTTGACCGCCGGCTCCAGTTGATCGATAAACATCTATTTTTAAGTCTTTTTCATCTATTTCAATAGTATTATCTTGTTCTATTTCTGGGGTTACTTCAATAGATGCGAAAGAAGTATGTCTTCTATTATTTGAATCAAAGGGTGATAGTCTTACTAATCTATGGACACCTTTTTCATTTTTTAAATAACCATAAGCATATTGTCCTTTTACAGAGAAAGAAACACTCTTTATTCCAGCTTCATCACCAGGTTGATAATCCAGTACTGTTACTTTATAATTCTTTTTTTCACAATATCTTAAGTACATTCTGTATAACATATCTGCCCAATCACAAGCTTCTGTTCCACCGGCTCCAGAATGAATATCTATAATACAATCATTATTATCATATGGACCATTTAATAAAAGTAATAAGTTTAATTCTTCTATTTCTTTAGATAAATTAATTATATCTTCTTCTATCTCTTTTAGACTTTCTTCATCATAGTCTATTTCTATTAGAGATAATAGACCTAAATTATCAGTAATTTTTTCTTTTAATGTTTTTATTTTATTTACTAAATCTTTCTTATTATTTAGTTCTTTTATTGCTTTTTCTGCTTCTTCACGATCATTCCAGAAAGATAAGTCGTTTGTTTTATCTTCTAATTCTTTTATTTCTTGTTCTTTTTTTTGGATGTCAAAGTGACCTCCATAACTCATCTATTATTAGAGATTTATCATCTAGTTCTTTTTTTAGTTCTTTTAATTCCATATGTACCTCCAATTATATTCATTTAGATTTTACCACAAAAATAGTCTTTAGACAAATAAAGAAAATAGTATTTCTATTTTCTTATTTTTATCTTATTTTGTGATAAATAGTTAGATACTTCCGTAAAGTTTTCATCATATGGATATAGCTCTCTTCCAAATGCTAACCACATTTTAGAAAAAGATTTTTCTTCTTCGATTAGTTTTTTTACAGTATCATTATTTAAACTTAAGTTATTTTTTTGATGAGATAAGTCTACACAATTTTGTTCATCATATAATTTAGCTTGTGTATCACATTCTAATTTATCGCATTGATATGCAAAGAAAGCTTCTTTAGTCTTTTTTTCATCGAATTCTAATATTAATTGTTCTATTTCTTCTCCACTTTTTAAGCCTTTTAGTATTTCTTTTACTGCTTGATGACCTATTCTTTCTTTTTCTTCTTTTGATATTTGAAATAGTGTTTTATCACCTATTATTGTTTCTTCTAATTCATGAACGGCTAACATCATTATTACTTTGTTTAAATCTACATCATAGTCATATTCAGAAGCCATGGCAATTGCGAACATTTGAACTCCATAGATATGTTCCGCTACACTCTCTACTCTTTCTCTTTCGACATTCCAATCTAACCATCCAGTTCTAATGATATCTTTTAGTCTATTACATATGATATAAAAATCTATTACTCTCTTTGCTTTTTCCATGATATCTCCTTCTCTTATATTGTTTTATAATAACTTGTTTTATTAATTTGTCAAGTTATTATATAATAGTATTGGTGATATATTATGAAAAAAGTACTTACTATTATTCTTATTGCTTTAATAATAATTACTGGTTGTGGAAAGAAAGAAAAAGAAG
>CACXFY010000063.1 GCA_902767005.1 uncultured Erysipelotrichaceae bacterium | reverse complement strand
TCTTTAGAAGCTATTTTTAAGCACGTAGAGAAAGTTTTGAAAGATGAATAGTTATTTACTTGAAGGAGAAGATTTTGGGGCTATAAGCACCGAAATAAAGCATTTAATAGAGTCTAATAAGTTTAATGAAGCTAGTATTAGTAATTATGATATGGAAGTAGATTTATTAGATAAAGTATTAGAAGATTTAGATACTTATAGCTTCTTAAGTGATAAGAAAGTAATTATTATTAGTAACATGGATAAGATAAATATTAATGATAATAGTAATTATTTAGATCATTTTTATAGATATTTAGATAATCCAAGTAATGATAATTTACTAATAATGTATGGTACTAAGTTTAATAATACTTTAAAGATTACTAAAGAGTTAAAAAAGAAATGCAATTATATAGAGATTAGTATTGATCCAAATGAATATATTATGAATATATTGAAAGATTATACTATAGATAAAAGTACTGTAAGATTAATTAATGAATATGCTTTAGGAGATATTACGAAGATCGAAAATGATTGTCGAAAACTAATGGATTATTGTTTAGATAGTAAAGTGATTAATAAAGAAGATGTATTGGAATTAGTTGTCCAAAAACTAGGTGATTCTAAAGATTTAACATTTTCATTTATTAGATCTTTAGGAGAAAAGGATAAGTCTTCAGCTCTTACTAAATATAAAGAATTATTAGATTATAATATTGAACCTTTAGCATTAATTGGACTAGTTGCTTCACAAATTAGAATTATTTATCAAGTAAAGAGTTTAGAAAATAATAAATTAAGTGATAAGGAAATGGCTGATTTACTTGGTGAGAAAGAGTTTAGAGTAAAAAAGACTAGAGAAATTACTAGACTATATAGTGAAAGAGAGTTATTAAAGCTAATGATTGATTTATCTGATATAGATTTAAAATGTAAGAGTAGTGATGTAGATCCTAATTATTTAATTGAAGTATTTTTATTAAATATGTAAAAAAAGAAGATATTATTTATCTTCTTTTTCTAATTCTTTATAATCTACTTTACCAATTAATGTTTTTGGTAAGCTTTCTCTAAATTCAAAATATTTAGGTATCATATAGTGAGCTAATGTTTTTTTACAATACTCTTTTAATTCTTTTTCAGCTTTTGCTTTATCTTTATTATTTTTTAAGACAATAAAGGCTTTTCCAACTTGTATTTTATATTTATCTGGTAGACCTATTACACAAGAAGTAACAACATTAGGATGTTCATTTAATATTTCTTCAACGTGTGATGGATAAACATTATATCCAGATGTTATAATCATTCGTTTTAGTCTTTGAACGAAGAATAGAACGCCTTTTTCATTTAGATATCCCATGTCTCCAGTATGAACCCAAATATTACCTTTATCATCTTTTTCTAGTACTTCATTTGTTTCTTTTTCATTATTTAAGTATCCTTTCATGACAGTTGGTCCTGATATTAGTATTTCTCCAGTTGTTCCGAAAGGTACTTCTTCTTTTGTAGTAATATCTATTATTTTTACTTTATTACTTGGTAGAGGTATACCAACACTTCCTGGAAGGTCTGATCCTAATGCGCCAAAGATTACTCCACCAGATGTTTCTGTCATTCCATAACCTTGGATAATATGATTCTTCGAATTATGGTCTCTTAGGAATCTATTAACCAACTTATTTTTATCTTTAGATAGGGAGTCTCCTCCAGATACAATATATTTTACTTTAGATAAATCAATCTTTTGCATATGTTTATTTTTTAACATAGCTTCAAATAGAGTAGGTACTCCTGGAATTACTGTTGGATTATATTTAGTTATTAATTTATCAAATCTAGAGGCATCAAATTTAGGAACTAGTACTACAGTCTCTCCAGTTGAGATTGGAAAGTGTAAGCATTCTACTAATCCAAAACAGTGAAATAATGGAAGTATTGATAAAAAGGTATCACTTTCATTTAATTCTGGTAATGCTATTTTAGCTTGATTTACTACGACATTGATATTACCATTTGATAATAGTATATGCTTAGGTGTACCTGTTGTACCACCAGAGTGTAAGATAACAGCAATTTCATCTCTTGTTCTATGAACTAAGACATCTGTATCGTAGCTTTTACCTTTTTCCATAAATCTTTTCCAAGATATATATCTTTCATTACTTCTAGGTACTTTTACTTTTCTATCTTCTAAGAGATAATATCCTATTTTAAGTGGAGTAGGCATAGAATCTCTTGGAGATACAATTATTGTTTTATATAAATTTGTATCTTTAATTATATTATTAATTTTTTGATAAGCTAAATTAACTGTAAGTAATACAACACTATTAGTTGCGATTAATGTATCTTTTATTTCTAATTCAGAACTAAGTGGATGTATCATATTAGCAATTGCGCCTATTTTAGATACAGCATATAACATAATTACGGCTTCTGGAGTATTAGCCATACAGATACTTACGACGTCGTCTTTTCTTACACCTTGAGATCTTAATGCTTTAGCACATATATCAACATCATTAAATAGTTCTTTATATGTTATTTTTCTATTAAAATAATTAATAGCGACATTATTATAATTATGTAAATTACATTTATTTATAAATTCATATAAAGACATATCTGGCACTTCTACTTCTCGTTTATCTTTTGGATAATACTTTAACCAAGGATATTTATCAGTAATTCTTAATTTTTTTTTAATTGTGTCAATTATACTCATAATACTCTCCTTTATTAAACACTTGTTGCATATTTATCTATTTAATTATATAATTTACATATGGTTGATTCAATAATCAATTATTATAAATATTGTTATTTATTAAACAAATTGTATTATTTTTGTATAGGAGTAATTATGGATAGAAGAGTTAAATATACTAAGAGTGTTATTTATGATACTTTTTTAAATTTATTGAGAGAGAAAGATATTAATGATATTACTGTTACTGAAGTGTGTAAGTTAGCAGATATTAATAGAGCAACTTTTTATAGATATTATGATGATTGTTTTGATTTATTAAGAAAAATAGAAAATGATTTTATGGAGGAACTTACTAATAGTGAACCGATGAAGAAATTACCTAATGAATCTGTATATGATTTTACTTATGGTATTTTAAAGATATTTGAGAATAATAAGAAGTTAATTACAATACTATTTAATACTAATAATAATATTTATTTTTTAAATGAAGTATTAGAAGAATGTTATTTTAAATGTGTAGATAAATGGAGTAATTTATTTAATATTGATAAAAATATAGTTGAGTATCAAACAGTATTTATCTTTAATGGAGCACTTGGTATTATTAATTATTGGATTAAGAATGAATTTAGTGATGATACTAGTTTTATTGCGAAAATGATTGAGAAAACAACAATTAATGGTATTAAAGATTTTATTACTGAATAAAAAAAGAAAGAATTAATCTTTCTTTTTTATTTGTTCTAATTTATCATAGATTTCTTTTATATTTTTTTCATAACCAATAGTTTTTGGTTGATAATACTTTTTATTTTTTATTTTATCTGGTAAATATTGTTGTACTACATAGGCACCTGGATAATCATGAGGATATTTATAGTCTGGAGAATCTGTTTTAATATGTTTTGGTAAATTGCCAGTATTTCCGTTTTCTATATCTTCTAGTGCTGCATCAAATGCTATATGAGCAGTATTAGACTTAGGTGATAGTGCCATTTCTGTAATAATTGTACCAATTGGTATTCTAGCTTCTGGTAGTCCAACTCTTTCAGCAGCATTAATTGCGGCGTCTAATCGTGGACCAATAGCTGGATTAGCAAGACCTATATCTTCATAGGCTATTACTGATAATCTTCTAAATAGTGATTCTAAGTCACCTTCCATTACTAGTCTTGCAGCATAATGTAGTGATGCATCAACATCACTTCCACGAATCGATTTTTGCAATCCACTTAATACATCATAATGTCCATCACCATTTTTATCACTAAAGAAAACTGGTTTACTATTTATATTTCTAATTTTTTCTTCAGTAATTGTTTTATCATCAGTAGAATAATAAGCTATTTCTAATAAATTATATGCATATCTTAGATCATTTCCAGATAAAGCTTGGATTAATTTAATTGATTTATCATCAATTTTTATACCTTCTAAGTCAGGATGTTTGATAGCTCTTTTTAGACCTTTAATAATATCTTTTTCAGTTAATTCTTGTAATTCAAATAATTGACATCTACTTCTAATAGCAGGATTAATAGCGTGGTATGGATTAGCTGTAGTCATACCAATTAAAGTTATTAGACCGCTTTCTAGTTGAGGAAGTAAAATATCTTGTTTATCTTTATTTAGTCTATGTATTTCATCCATTATTAAGACTAATCCGTCATACATCTTTGCTTCTTCTATGACGACATCTAAATCTTTTTTAGTATTTATAGTAGCATTTAAAAATCTATATCTTATATCTAATTCTTTTACAATAGCATTAGCAATAGATGTTTTACCTATACCAGGTTTACCATATAAAATCATAGAAAATAGTTTTTTATTTTTGACTAAGTTAGTTAAAACTTTACCTTTTCCTATTAAATGAGTTTGTCCTATTACTTCAGATAAGTTATTAGGAGCAAGTTTTATTGCGAGTGGTTTGTTCATATATATCACCTAATATTATTATAACGAAAAAGTTTGTTTTTTACTAATAAAATGGTAAAATAATAATAGAGTGAAGGGACTGATTATATGTTAGTATTAGATAATATTATTTCTACTTGTTCTGATCCTGGATTAGGAGTAGTTCTTAGTGTATTTAAAAGAATGATTAATATTATTCAAATAGTTGGTCCTATTGTATTTTTACTTGTATTAGCGATAAATTTTACTAAGTTAATGATGAATCCAGAAGAGAAGAAATTAGTTAAGAATTGTTTTAATTCTTTATGGGGAGCAATATTAATATTCGCTATTACTGTATTTGTTAATTTTACGATGAGTATTTTAGATACTAATTTTACTTTAAGTTCTTGTTGGAATAATGTTAGAGTAACTAATACTAGATCTACTTATATATCTCCAAATGGCCAAAAAGGAAAAAGTATATTTATAAATCCGAGTGACTTTGAAAAAGGAGATAAAAAGAAAACTGATAGTACTGGTGGTTATAATGGAGAAGTGATAGATGGTACAGCTCAAAGAGCTGGAGATGTTGTATGGGATCCTAATAATGTTACGATTAAGAGTAATATTACTAGTGCCCAACTAGTTAAAGTGTTGAATGCTCATGGAGGTAACGCTAAAAACTTTATACCTTACGCAACTGGTTTAGTAACTGCTGAAAATAAGTATTCAGTTAATGTATTCTTTTTACTTGGAGTTGAAGCATTAGAATCTGGATGGATTACTTCTAGTATTTCAAAGAACTGTAATAATCTAGGAGGAGTATGTCAAACTAGTAGTCATCCTTCTAATGGATGTGGAAGTAATAGTAATTGTAGTTTTGGTTATTATTCTTCTGTTAATGAGTTTATTGATTATCATGCAGAAATGTTACATAAGAACTATTTAACACCAGGTGGTAGTTACTATCATGGTACTAGTCCTAGTGCTGTTGTTACTAATTATTGTCCTGGATGTAGTGATTGGCCAGTTACTGTAGTAAGTATTGCGAATAGTTTATTTAAACACGTTTCTTCGGTTATTTAGGAGGTTTATTATGAAAAAAGTATTAATAATTACAGTAGTATGTTTAACTTTATTTGTTATTGTAGTATTTCTTCTAAATTCTTTATCTGGAGAAAGTAATAGTAAAAAGATAAAAGATTATATTACAGATCAAGGATATTCTACTAGTGATGATAGTTTGTTTTATCAAAAAATAGTATCCAATAATACATTAGATGATTATTATAAAGATGTAGAAAATAAAAAAGAAAGTAAATATGATGAGTTTTACTTTAATAAAGATAGTTATTCTTTTATAGAGTTAAAAATGATTTATAAGAATGATATTACTCAAGTATTTAATGTTACTAGTGATTTTACTAATAATAAAGTTGAATATAATTTTGAAATAAGTAAGAATAGCGCTTCAATTATATTAGATGGTTCTTATCTTGCTGGTAGAGAGACTAGTTGCAATATAAATAGTATTAAGAATTTAAGTACTAAGAATTTAGCAGATTATTGTACTTTAGCGAGAAATTATATGAATGAATTTATTACTGAACAAGAGAAATTATTAAGTAATAAAGAATTTAAGAAGGCTATTAGTCAAGTAAATGGGGTCGTTATAGATGACTAAGATAGATGACGCAATTAAAGATTTTATTAATTATTGTGTTTTTGAAAAAGGTTTAAGTGATAAGACAAAAGAGTCTTATACTAATGATTTGGAAGTATATAGAGATTATTTAAAAGATAAAGGAGTTACTTCAGTTAATCAGATAAAAGATAGTCATATAAAAGACTTTTTAAAAGATCGTAATGATGATGCAACTACTACTATTGCTCATAATCTTACGGTAATAAAAAACTTTCATAGTTATTTACTTAGAGAACATATAGTAGATAAGGATGTATCTGAGTTTATAGATAGACCTAAATTGAAGAAAGCATTACCTAAGACTTTATCGGTTGATGATATTGATGTTTTGCTTGATATTACATTAGATACACCGTTTGACTATCGTAATAAAGCTATGCTAGAATTGATGTACGGTTGTGGTCTTAGAGTAAGTGAATTAATAGATATAGAATTAAATGACGTTGATATGTATAATTGTTTAATTAGAGTATATGGTAAAGGTAATAAAGAAAGAGATATTCCTGTTGGAGAATACGCTATTCATTATTTACAATTATATTTAGATAATAGAAGTAAATTACTTAAAAATAATATGAATGAAACCAAGTTATTTTTAAATAATCATGGTAAACCTATGAGTAGAGTTGGGTTCTTTAAAAATTTAAAAAAATTATTACAAGAAAAAGGACTTAATCCAAATGTTAGTCCACATACATTAAGACATAGTTTCGCAACTCATTTAATTAATAGAGGTGCTGATCTTAGAAGTATTCAAGAAATGTTAGGCCACGCTGATATCTCTACTACTAAGATATATACAAAAGTAAGTGATGAAAAAGTAATAGAAGATTATAATAATTATCATTTAAGAAGTAAAAAAGATGAATAAAAAAGAAATAAAGGAGAGTCTTTATGAAATTTAAAAGAATATTTATAATGGTTTTAGATTCATTAGGAGTAGGGGAAACCGTTGACGCAATTAATTTTGGTGATAATGGTGCAAATACATTAGGTCATATTAATGATCAATGTAATCTATTTATACCTAATTTAGCTAAAATTGGTTTTTTAAATACAATTAATATGAGTGACAAAGTAGGGGTAGAAGCATATTATACAATAGCTAGTCCTATTAATGCTGGTAAAGATACTTTAAATGGGCATTATGAAATGGTTGGTATAAAGAATGATGTGGCATTTAAAACATTTAATCAAGGCTTTGTATATGATATTTTATCTGGTATTGAAGATATTACTGGAAGAAGTGTTATTGGTAATAAATGTTGTCAAAATGATAGTATTATTCAAGAATTAGGTGAAAGACAAAGAAATTATGGTTCTTTAATTATTTATACTTCTGCTGATTCTGATTTACAAGTTGCTGCTCATGAAGATTCTATTCCAATAGCTACTTTGTATCAATATTGTGAGAAGATTAGAGCTTTTACTTTAAAAGAAGATTATAAGATTGGTAGAATTATTGCTAGACCATTTACAGGTACACCAGGTAAATATAGATTCTTAAATAATGGTAGACGTGATTATACTATTAAACCTCCAAAAAGAAGTGTTTTAGATGATTTAATAGATGCTAATTTAGAAGTTATTGGTATTGGTAAGATTAATGATATATTTGACGGACAAGGTATTTCTAAGAAAATAAAAGCTGTGGATAATAATGAAAGTATTACTAAACTTACTGATATTATGGATAAAGATTTTACTGGTCTATGTATGGTTAATTTAGCTGATTTTGATAGTTTATATGGTCATAATAGAGATGTAGAAGGTTATGCTAAAGCTATTGAAGAATTAGATGTAGATATGCCTATAATACTTAATAAATTAGAATTAGATGATTTATTAATTATAACGGCTGATCATGGTAATGATCCAACATTTAAAGGTAATGATCATACAAGAGAGAATGTACCAGTTATTCTATACTCTAGGAACTTTAAAGAACCAAAGAGATTAGAACCATTTAAGACTTTTGCTAACATAGGAGCAACAATAGCAGAGAACTTTGATTTAAAGAAACCTGAAATTGGTGAGAGTATATTAAATAAATTAAAATAAAAGTAGGGGAGAGGTCCCCTACTTTTTGATGTAGTAGTATT
>CACXFY010000062.1 GCA_902767005.1 uncultured Erysipelotrichaceae bacterium | reverse complement strand
TATGTCGCTGTATGTGTTGTAGGAGCATTATTAGTAATGAATGGTAAGACAACATTTGGAGTAATAGTAGCATTCATGATTTATGTAAGACTATTTACAAATCCATTATCAAGAATTGCTCAAGCTCTAACCACAATGCAATCAATAGCAGCTGCAGCTGAACGTGTATTTGAATTCATGGATGAAGAAGAATTATCAGATGAATCATCGCTAAAACAAAAAGTGAAAAAAGAAAATGTTAAAGGAAATGTAGAATTCAAGAATGTCCGTTTTGGATATAAAGAAGATAAAACAATTATTAAAAACTTCAGTGCTAATGTTAAATCTGGCCAAAAGATCGCAATAGTAGGACCGACAGGAGCTGGAAAAACTACTATGGTTAATCTATTAATGAAGTTTTATGAAATAAATGATGGAGATATATTAATAGATGGAAAATCAATCCATGATTTAAGAAGAGAAAACATCCATGAATTATTTGTAATGGTATTACAAGATACTTGGTTATTTGATGGTACAATAAGAGATAATATTAAATTTAATAGAAAAAATATACCTGATGAAGATATATGGAAAGTATGTAAAACAGTTGGAATTGATCATTTTATTAAAACATTACCAAATGGTTTATCATCAAGTGTAGGTGATAATAACAATATTTCATCAGGTCAAAAACAATTACTTACAATAGCACGTGGTATGTTAGAAGATGCTCCATTCTTAATACTAGATGAAGCTACATCAAATGTTGATACCAGAACCGAAGAATTAGTACAAAAAGCAATGGATAAGTTAACTGAAGGTAAAACAAGCTTTATAATAGCTCATAGACTATCTACAATAAAGAACGCTGATTTAATATTAGTAATGCAAGAAGGGAATATTGTAGAACAAGGAAATCACGAAGAATTAATGAAGAAAAAAGGCTTCTATGCCGATCTTTACAATTCACAATTTGAATTATAGAAACAAAAGTAGGTGAACACATGAAAAAAATATTAAATTTAGGAGTAGATATTGGTTCTACTACAGTCAAATTAGTAGTAATGGATAAAAATAAAAACGTATTATATGGAGAGTATCGTAGACATTTTTCAGATACAAAAAAAACTATTATAGATTTATTTAAAGAAGTAATAGAAAAATTTAAAGACTACGACTTTACCATAACAATGACTGGAAGTGGAGCCATAGCTTTAGCTAAATATATAGATGTTGGTTTTGTTCAAGAAGTAATTGCCTGTAAAAATGCCATAAAAGAATATGCTCCATCAACTGATGTAGCCATTGAACTTGGTGGAGAAGATGCTAAAATAATCTACTTTGATACCACAATAGAACAAAGAATGAATGGTACATGTGCTGGTGGTACAGGTGCTTTCCTAGACCAAATGGCTGTTCTATTAAATACAACTACCGAAGGTTTAAATGATTTAGCTAAGGAAGGAACACAAATCTATCCAATAGCTTCTCGTTGTGGTGTCTTTGCTAAAACAGATATTCAACCATTACTTAATGAAGGTGCAAAAAAAGAAGATATAGCTTTATCTATCATGCAAGCCGTAGTTAATCAAACAATATCAGGACTTGCTTGTGGTAAGCCAATCAAAGGTAATGTCATATTCTTAGGTGGTCCACTAAACTACTTAAGTATGTTAAAAGAAAGATTTATAAAAACACTTAATCTTAAAGAAAATGAAGTTATTACTCCAGAAGATGCTAGATTATTTGTCTGTGTAGGAGCAATACTTGATAAAGATATAAAAGAAGTATTAACTATAAGACAATTAAAGAATAAAATAGAAAAACTAAATACATTTACAGAATCAGAATCAACTGATTTAGCTGCTCTATTTAAAACAAAAAAAGAATTTAATGACTTCAAAAAAAGACATGCTAAAACTACTGTAAGAAGAAAAGAACTAAGTTCTTATAAAGGAGACATCTTTGTAGGAATAGATGCTGGATCAACTACTGCCAAAGTAGTGGCAATAGATGATAAAGGTAATATCCTATATGAAAACTATAAAAGTAATAAGGGTACTCCAGTCGATACTATTAAAGGTATGTTAATTGATTTATATGATAAACTACCTAAAGATGTAGTCATAAGATCCTCTGGATCAACAGGATATGGAGAATTACTAGTTAAAACTGCCTTTAATTTAGATATATCAGAAATAGAGACAATGGCTCACTTTGAAGCAGCTAACTATTTTCTACCAGGTGTAGAAAGCATCATCGATATAGGTGGCCAAGATATGAAATATATCAAAATAAAAGATGGAGCAGTTTCATCAATTATGTTAAATGAAGCTTGTTCATCAGGTTGTGGCTCTTTTATCGAAACGCTTGCTAAAAGTTTAAATATCTCAATTGAAGAGTTTGTAAATTTAGCTCTAGAATCAAAACACCCAATAGACTTAGGATCACGTTGTACTGTATTTATGAATTCTAAGATAAAACAAACACAAAAAGAAGGAAGACCTTTAGGAGATATCTTCGCTGGACTATCTTACTCAGTAGTAAGAAATGCCTTACAAAAAGTAATGAAGATAAGAAGTTTTGATACATTAGGTAAAAAAATAGTTGTTCAAGGAGGAACATTCCTAAATGATGCTATCTTAAAAGCCTTTGAAAACATAACTGAAAAACAAGTTATAAGACCAGATATAGCTGGATTAATGGGAGCTTATGGAGTAGCATTAATAGCTCTAAATGATTATAAACAATATGAAGAAGAAACAACATCTAATATGCTAACTAAACAAGAAATATTAGATTTAAAAATAAGGACTAATCATTCTCGTTGTCAAGGATGCGAAAATCACTGTGCCTTAACAATAAATTTCTTTAATAAAAAGTCATTCATTTCTGGTAATAGATGTGAACGTGGTAGTGGTAATAATGGTAGTTTTAATACTTTACCTAATATGTATTCATGGAAATATGATCGTCTATTTGACTATGAATCAAAAAAAGATGCTCCACGTGGAAAAATTGGCATACCAAGAGTTTTAAATATGTATGAGAATTATCCACTATGGCATACATTCTTAACAGAATTAGGCTTCGAAGTAGTC
>CACXFY010000061.1 GCA_902767005.1 uncultured Erysipelotrichaceae bacterium | reverse complement strand
TACTTGAAAAAAATAACTAAAAATAGTAAAATTGAAATATGGTGAGTGTATGAAAAATATCTTACTTAAAATAATAAATATATATCAAAAAACACCGACTCATTGGCACAATGCTTGTCGTTTTACTCCTACATGTAGTGAATACGCCAAAATTGCCATTACTGAATATGGATCTATAAAAGGTTCTTATCTTGCTATTAAAAGAGTATTAAGATGTAGACCATTAGGTAAATTCGGTTATGATCCGGTACCAGCAAAGGAGAAAAAGAATGAAAAGAAACATTAAAATATTATTATTAACATTATTATTAATACCTATATCATTATTAACTACAGCTTGTTCTAATGATGATATGGATAACATTAAAATACTAGTAACAAATTATCCAAATGAATACTTAATAAAAGAAATATATGGAGAACATGCAACAATCACTTCAGTATATCCAGATGGTATTACTTTAGAAGACTATAATTTTAATAAAAAGCAAAAAAATGATTTTGCTAATTACGATTTATTTATATATAACGGTCTAGTAGAAAAAGAAAGAACTCTAGCCATGGATTTATTAGAGATTAATCCTAACTTAAAAATAATTGATACTGCTTATGTTCTAAAAACCGATTATTCTCCAGAAGAGCTATGGTTAAACCCATCATCACTATTAATGATGGCTCAAAATGTTCGTCTAGGCTTAAATGAATACATAACTAGTTCATACTTAAAGAAAGAAGTAGATTCCAATTATGAAGATTTAAAAGTAACATTATCAGAATTAGATGCTAACTATAGAGTTGCTGTTGAAAATACTAATGATAAAAACATTATTGTTGGAAATTCAGCTTTAAAATATTTAGAGAAGTTTGGTTTAAATGTTATTTGCTTAGATAATGATGCTACTGATAAGACTATAGCAACTGCTCAAGATTTAGTAGATAATGAAGATGTAAGTTACTTAATACTATTTAAAAATCAAACAATATCTGATAATACAACTAAGTTCTTAGAAGCTAATTCAAAAATTAAAAAGATAGAATTACATAGACTAGATAATTTAACAGATACAGAACGAAGTGAAAAGAAAAATTATGAAATTCTAACTACTGCTAACTTAGATTTATTAAAACAAGAATTATATCAATAAAAAAATGAGTATTAACTCATTTTTTATTTTTGTAAACTTTTAATTAAAGTCTTAGTATCTTCAACACTCTTTTGCGTAGAAGGCTTACTAATAATAGCTCTAGCTTTCTCTTCCCAATTTCCTCTATGAACTATTTTATTTGCTCTTCCAGTTTCTCTAAGTGTTTTCTTATCTAATTTACTTAACTCTACAAAATCATAAATACTGACATTGTACATAGCGTCTCCAATAGCCCCTTTAATATTACTATCATCGACCATTGTATCCATTAATACTTCTCCATTTGGATAGAAGAATGCTACATATCCTCTAAAATATGAATCACCAAGTGCTCTACCTAAAAAATAACTATTACTAAAGAAATCTATTTTACGACGATTAGCTGTTCTTAATTTATTCAACTCTTCTTCACTTAATTCTTTATATGCACGTGCTTCTCCTACTTGATGTGCTCTTGATAAATCTATTCCTTCTGGTAATATTTCCCAGTTTACAAAGCATTTAGATTCAATATTATATTTTCTTAAAATGTTCTTATATCTTCTTACTAAATTCTTATAAGAAATCTTTCTATCATCTTTTTCTATTACTTTATCAGTATGAACAGTTTTAATAAAGTATTCTTCACACATCTTTATTAATAAGAAAATCTCTTCTAAGTCATTAGACTTCTCCATTTTACTAATATAATTATCACATAGTAGTAATTCTAACTTCTCTTGGTTAATACCATCAAACATTGTATAACTTAAAGATGAATGATCACAGTAATTAGCTAACTTATTTTTATTCTTAACAAAACTACTATATAGTTTTACTTGTTCTTTAATAAAGTGTGGCAAACTAAATCTTAAACCACAATTATAGTAATATCTTTTTAAAGCTAATAATTCGTTTCTTAATTCAACTTGTTGTGGATCATTACCATCTACAAAGTCTAATATTCTTATTCTCTTATCCATATCTAAGCCTTTATTATAATCATTCGCAATATATGGAAACTCTTCTGCTAATTCTCTAATATTTGTAATAGTACTTAATTTATTTACTCTATCAAGTAATATTTTATCTAATTCCTTATCATTATAATCTGTACTGTTAGTATTAGTATTTAAATATTTTTGTAACTTAATTAAATATTCGTCTTTATTTAATTTAAATAATCCTACAAAGTGCTCACTATCACTATAAACCTTTAAAGTCTTAAAAAAATCATCATCTAATTTATTATAATCTAATATACTATTTACTCTGTAACGATAAGAATTTCTTAATCTTCTAAAGTTATCAAGCATTAATTCTGGATCATCTACACAATACTTATAAATATCCATCATACTAATATCACAAATAGGTTCTAAAGAATCACATTTACTCAATTCTTTGAATTCTTCCTTATACATAGAAACCATCCCCCATAGTTCTACATATTATACCATAAAAAGAGCATTTACGCAAGTTTGCCATCGTAAATGCTCTTATTATATTCCATTAATTTTATAATTAATTCTCTCTTATCTAACTCATCTAAATTATTAATACTAAATACATCACTCAATGTATCAATATCTAAAATATAGTTTTTCTTATTAGATATATTATCAAGTAATTTAGCCATCTTCTGCATACAATCACGTTCATAATCTAAATCTACAGTTTGTAATTCAGCGAATCTCTCTTGTTGATCTATAATAATATGATTCATATTTTCAAAAAACTTATAAATATAACTCTTTTGTACATCTGATATTTCAAATGTAGTACCACGTTCAATATTAGATTCTAATAAATCTTTAATTACTAATAAATTAGTTAATAGTATCTCTTTTTGTTTCTTATTCAAAAAGTAGAATTTATTAATAATATCTTTTAATACTTCATCTTCTACATTAACCAATGCTCTAATATCACTGTTAACAGCATCTAAACTATCTCTATTATCAATAATAATAGATAAGTCTTTCATACACTTACATTCATTAATAAGCTTTCTTTTAACATCCATAGCGTTATTAATTAACTCTACTAGATAAGTATCTATCATGCTACTCTACCTCCTCTAGTATAGTTTTCTTCTTCTTCACCACTATTTAGCATTACCATTAGTTCTTCTTCTTGTACTTCTTCTGGTATTTCAATAATATTATCTTCATCACTTTCAAAGACAAATTTTTCTTCTTTTACTTCATTTTTATAATCAATAGCATTCTTTTTCATTGCTAATAAGAGAATCCTTGTCTTTTCATTTTCTTCTAAATCAAGTGTCTCTAACATATTAGTAAAAGTATTAATATCATCAACACTTTTCTCCATACCATTTGGATTAAAATATGAAGCAAAATCAAGTAATTGTTTAACTAATGATAATTTATCATCCAATTCTTCCTTAAATAATAATAAATGACTCTTACTCTCTAGATCTACCTTAATAAGATGTTGAAATTCTATTATTACATCTTCACTCTTACGAACTTGATCTCTATATAAAGGATTATTTGTTAATCCATCATCATTTAAATAAAATAAGTTTTTAGACTCATCAATAAATTTCTTTTTTTGTTCATCATCTTGACATACATCATTAAGAACTCTTTCAAACATATTTTCTTGTTTAAAACCAATAGAGTTAAAAGCTTCTGCATATGCTTCTGGACTTAAAGATATGGCACTATATAACTGCAATTCATAATCATATATTTCTTTTAAAGCCATATAATTAGTTATATCAACTTTAGTATCTACGATTAGAGCTTGTAATTGATTCAATATTTTACGTATTATATCTCTATCTCCAAGCATATAAATACACCTCTCTATTATACTAATATAATTATACAATAATTAAATATAAAAAAAAAGAACTTATTTAGTAACTTTACGTTCTTTTTCTCTTTCCTTTTGTAATAAAACTTTTAAAAAATCATCATAAACACTATAAAAAGTTGGTAAATAACCTATTTTGCAACCAATAGATATCAATTGCAATTTTGCTGTTTTAGTATCAATATCACCAATATTAAGTTTTACTAATAATTCTTCTAATAATAGATCATAGTCATCTATCATATTTTTTTCTTCTAAAACACCATTAATTTCAGTTAAGGCACTGTTTATTCTATCATTATCATTAACTATCATTCTCCTACTTCCACCAAAACTAGCATTCTCAAAGTATTC
>CACXFY010000060.1 GCA_902767005.1 uncultured Erysipelotrichaceae bacterium | reverse complement strand
TGACAATCTAATAAAACTTTTCTATTAAAACATTGTGGTGTTTGAACAATCCATGTATTACTTCTCTTAGTAGTATCTATTACTAAACCATCTTCATCAGTAATTTTAATTGTATCAGAAGCTTTAACTCCAACACTGCAACCATCATACTGTTTCATAGTACTTAAACAATCTTCTATATATTTTTCTTTGATTAAAGGTCTAGCTCCATCATGTATTACTACATAATCACTATCTGTATAAGTTAATCCCCTAAAAACTGATTCTTGTCGCGTCTTGCCTCCAGTTATCATTTTCATAGGCTTAGTAAGATTACTTCTACTTAAAATCTCATATACAGACTTTAATTCTTCTTTTTTAAATACTAATACTATATCATCAATATAATCAGACTTATCAAACACTTCTAAACTATAGTTTAATACACTTCTATTATCTATTTTATCAAAATTCTTATTAATACTTTTTCCATATCTAGCGCTATCTCCAGCTGCTAAAATAATTCCTGTAACTTTACTCATCTGTTTCACCACCAAATTAAATCTATTCTAACATAAAAAAACTGTAAAACCTACAGTTTTTATTATTTTCATTAATTAAACACAAGTATATCCACCATCAATTGGTAGTATTACTCCAGTTACATAACTTGCTTCATCACTTGCTAAGAAAATAGCTCCAGGATTTAATTCTCCTTCATGACCATATCTTCCAAGTGGTACAGTAGCTTTCATATATGCTTTAAAATCATCAGTCTCTAAAGTATCATGAGTAAGCTCAGTATCGAAGTAACCAGGACATATTGCATTACAAGTAATATTATACTTAGCAAGTTCTGCTGCTACTGCTCTAGTAAAGTTAACTACTCCACCTTTAGATGAATGATAAGCAACTGTATCCATTGCTGTATTTCCAACTAATCCATACATAGAAGCAATATTAATAATTCTTCCATAATTATTTTCTTTCATTATATTAGCAAAAGCACGAGTTACTTTAAATACTGAAGTTTGATCAGTTGCAATAGTAAAGTCCCATTCATCATCAGTCATATTAAGAACTCCTGCGTTCTTAGCAGATCCAGCACAGTTAACTAAAATATCAACTTTACCATATTCTTTCTTAGCTAATTCAGCACAAGTATTAATTTCATCAGTATTAGTAACATCACATTTTAATGGTAATACTTTTACTCCCTTTTCTTCTAATTCCTCTTTTAATTCTAATAATTTTTCTAATCTTCTAGCAAGTATTACTAAATCAGCTCCAGCTTCAGCAAATGCTCTACTCATTTGTTTACCAAGTCCAGAACTTGCTCCAGTAACAACTGCTACTCTTCCTTTTAAACTAAACATTTAAATCCTCCAATCTATATTAATTATATAATATATTATCAAAATAATAAAAGTATATTTTAATTATAAACATTTACTTTACTATTCCTTTACTATTTTGTCTTTCAGATAACTTATTGTTATTAAATTCAGTAGTCAATTGTAATAAAACTTCTAAAGAAACCTCATCAACTAATTGTTCAACCAATTCATTAAATTTATGTCTATAGTAATAAGCATTTGGTAATAAATCATTAATCTTTTTAACTAATTCTTTACTAGCAAAACCACTATCTAATATATATTTAAAATGTTCTAAGTCATTTTTATCTGCTTCTTCCATTCTCTTATTTTGATCATTATGATTAATTTCACTATAAAAATGTTTTGTTTGAGCTATACCATGTTCCTTAGCATAACTATTTATAAAATCATACATCTTACTAGATTCAGTACCATCATCCAACCCATCTCTATAACCATGATCACATACATCAAAGAATGGATAACCAAGTCTTTTAATCTCTTCTTCAATCGCAACGTCAATATTACCATTATATGGTTTAATACATTTACTATTGATAGAAGTATTATTAATTACCTTATCATATTCATCTTCTGGTACTAATATAACACATTCATCTGATAATACTACATCATCAGAAAAATATGTGTCTTCAACTCTTAAAGTCTCTAAACTAGGTTCATATATATGATATTTTAAAGGTTCAATTATTGCATATGGATAATCAAATTCTCCATATACTGAATTCTGAACTATTCCATCTATCGCAAAATGAATAGTACTTCTATATGTTTCATAATAAATATCATATAAATGTAAATGCATTAAAAACTCATCAAAATCTTTGTATTTAGCTCTTAATTTTCTATTTATTGCTTCTCCCATCAATGAAGAAGTACCAAAACTATATGCTCTACCATGTACTGGTGTTTCAATTACACCATCTAAAGGTAAATTACTTGTTTTCCTAACTAAAACACAATCATTAATATTATACATATCATCACCTATTCTAATTATAACAAAAAATTATCAAATTATTATATTAATTGTCTATTCTATACAGATTATAACACCTAAAATCGTTGCAACCTTTTTTTACTAGTTTATATTTTTCATCAATTATCTTTCTAATATAAATATCTTTTTTCTCATCCTCAATTAAAATCCATTTAGCTTTTAAACTATTAAATGTATCATAAATATCAGTTCTTCTTTCATCACTAATAGTAGAATTCCAATCTTGTAAAACAAAATAATTATAAATTGGTTTAATATTAGAATTTAAATAAATACTACATCTAGTATTATATCCAATAAAATATTTTCTTTCATTCTTAGGAATAATATTTATATAATCCATATAATATAATTCATCCTTATAATTATTACTATAATAAGTAAAATTATTACCAATAACATAAATACCTAATAAAGGTACAATAAAGAATATTAATAATAATCTATATCTAATATTATATAATTCTATAAATAACAATAAATATATTGGTAAAAGAATAATACCATAATGAAGATAATTACCAGATAATAATAAAAATAATAAAACTATAATAGACATTACTAAATAATATACATATTTAATATTAGATCTAATCTTAATTATAGAAAGTATAATAAGTGAAATAGTAGGAATAGAAAATAACAAATAATTACCATAATAAGAAAAATTACTACTATTATGATGCAAAAAGTACTTAATATTAAATAACAATGTCGCATCTAAAAAATTATAACCTGCTTTATTTAGAACAAAATATATAAAGAAAGGTATAAATAATATTAAGAAACCAAGTATAAAAAATAGAATATTAAATATTAAATTCTTATATTCTTTTCTCTTTAATAATAAGAAATATATAAAAGCAATTCCAATAACAATACTAATACCATTAGATAGTTTCGTTAAAAAACAAATAGAAAGAGAAATACCATAGATAAGCGAAAATAAATACTTATGTTTCAAATTATTATTCTTTAAATATAATAAATTCAAATAAAAACATAGACTAATAAAAGGCAAACACCATTCTTCAGTTAAATTACCTTCTGAATAATAAATACCTAATACCAATAATGTAATTAAAATAAGAATAATATTATTTTTATCATATAATCTACTTATTTTATAAAAAATAATCAAAGTAAAAAACAAAGATAATACTTGTAAAAACATAATACCTAAAGAATTATTAGATAATCTATAACCAATCATATTAATGAAAAAGATTAACGGTCCTTTATGATCAAATAAACCTATATAAGGTATAACTCCTTGATTCCAATATTTACCAATCGTAATATACATAGATGAATCATAACCAGGACTATATTTATAAAGAATAGAAGTACTATATGAAGCAATTAATATAAATAAAAAAGATATTAAAAATAAAAAGATATATTTAAATGCTTCTTTCATACTATCACCTACTTAATTATATAATAAAAAGAAAAAGAGCAAAAGCTCTTATTTTATAAAACAATCATGACCTAAATAACAAGAAACATCTCCAAGATCATTCTCAACGTTTAATAATCTATTATATTTAGCAACTCTATCAGTTCTACATGGAGCACCGGTTTTAATCTGTCCAGCATTAGTTGCTACTACAACATCTGCTAAAGTAGTATCCTCAGTTTCACCAGATCTATGAGAAACCACAGCAGTATAACCATGTTTTTTAGCAAGTTCAATAGCATCAAGTGTTTCAGTTAAAGTACCAATTTGATTTAGTTTAATTAAGATACTATTAGCAACTCCCATATCTAAACCTTTTTGTAAACGAGTTGTATTAGTAACAAATAAATCATCACCTACTAGTTGAACATGATCACCAATTCTCTCAGTTAATACTTTCCAGTTTTCCCAATCTTCTTCAGCAAGTCCATCTTCTACACTAACAAGCGGATACTTTTCAGTAAGCATAATTACCCACTCAACCATTTCTTCAGCAGTTTTAAGCTCTTTAGATTTCCAGAAATAGTACTTACCTTCTTCTCCAATCTTTTTAGCTTCTTCATACATTTCAGTGGCAGCTATATCAGTTGCTAAACAAATATCCTCTCCAGGTTTATATCCAGCTGCACTAATAGCTTCTACTAATAATTCTAATGCTTCTTCATCGCTATTTAAATTAGGAGCAAATCCACCTTCATCTCCAACTCCTGAAGCTAATCCCTTTTCTTTTAATATTTTCTTTAAAGCAGCATACACTTCAGCACACCATCTAAGCGCTTCTGTAAATGATTTAGCTCCAACTGGCATAATCATAAACTCCTGACTAGAAACTGTATTATCAGCATGTTTACCACCATTTAACACATTCATCATTGGAACTGGTAATGTCTTACCATTAACTCCACCAATATATTGATATAGTTCTAGACCTAAAGCATTAGCAGCAGCTTTCGCAACAGCTAAACTAACACCTAATGTAGCATTAGCTCCAAGTTTTGCTTTATTTGGAGTACCATCAATTTCAATTAATAACTTATCTATAGCTGCTTGATTAATTGCATCTACACCAATTAATTCAGGAGCAATTATATCGTTAACATTACTAACTGCTTTTAATACACCTTTTCCATTATATCTATTCTTATCATCATCTCTTAATTCAACAGCTTCAAATGCTCCAGTTGATGCTCCACTTGGCACCATCGCAACACCTAAACTACCATCTTCTAACATTACTTCTACTTGAACCGTAGGATTTCCACGAGAATCTAATACTTCTAATCCTCTAACATCAATAATTCTTAAACTTCTTCTCATAATTACCTCCATTTATATAATACAATTATTTATTTATTAAAACAAGTTTTAATCTTAGTTTTGGCAAGTACTACCTTTCCATTTATTTGGATTATAAACAGTACCAAAGAATAACATTTCTTTAGTCTTTGTATCTCTAATGATATACATAAAAGGCTTATCAAAAGTAATGTTTATTTCTTTATAATCAGTAACTGGTGCTGCATTAGCATCCAATCCAAAATATGTAACAGCAGCAGCTTTAGTACCCTTTTCCATAAATTCTATCTTAGCTTTATGTATAGCAGTACCTACATATAAATTTTCTTTACCTAAAGATTTTAAATTATCTTTAGTAACAATTCCTGAAAAATCAGCTTTCTCAGAATTAAAAGCATCTTTTATACCTAAATCTTTTAATATCTTTTTAAAAGACTTAAGATCAAATTCATATTTAAATCTAGGAATACTTAATATTACCTTTTCTTTTCCTTTTACACTCTTGAAACTATTTAAATATTCATTAAAACTCTTATCATCTAATTCATCAATAAATTTATTTAAATCTTTCTTAGGCATTAAAGCAACAAACTCTAAATCTTCTTTATATGGAAGTATGATTCCAGTCACATCTCCTTTTAAGTACTTAGCATTTTCCTCATACGAATTATGCATCATTTCAACATTTTCTTTATCTTTATACCCAAACTCTCCTTTGTCTGTATTATGACATTCAAAAGAATCTTTCCAATGAGCATCAATATATATAGCGTTAGCAAGTCCAAGTACAAAATCATCTTCGATATTATCTACTACTTTAGGTATCATTTTATTAGTTTTCTCATTTACCCAATTATTAATTTTTTCTGGAGTCTTAAATTCATCAAAAATAATATCTGAATCATAATCATTTCTCAATGCTGTAATAAAATCATTTTCAATAACATCCTTATATTCATTTTTAGCAAACATTCCATTCGCAATCGCAACATTTTCATTTTCTAAAGTAAACTCTCTATCTCTAAGTACTTTATCAATTTGTTTTAAAGTGTTTTCATTAGCTCCTAATCTTAACATACTAAGTGCCATCTCAACACTATAAGGACTTATTACATAATTACCTTTCGTATTATTATTTACCTCTTTAATAAATTTAATATTAAAACTACTTGTATTCTCAATTACTTTTTCTTCTTCTTTCTTTTCTTTACTAAGTAACATATTAGTAGAAATAAAAGTAATCAAAAAAGCACCACAGGCAACAATTATAATAATTAACCAATCTTTTCTTTTCATAAAACATCTCCTATCTAAAAAGTATAATCTATCTACATTAATTATAAACAAAAAAATACATTTATACAATAAAAAAGCTCAATAGATTATTGAGCTATTTTTCATTATATCGTTTTTCTCCCCACCAATTAGGAACTAATTCTTTTAATAAAATTGTTTTTCTACTATCGTAATCAGTCATTATTTCCATATCTCTATTTTCATAAGCTAGCTGCATTAAAAACTCTCTACATGCTCCACATGGCATACCACCATTATCTTTAGGAGCTTCATTTCTAAAAGCAATTAATCGTTTAATTACTCCTTGTCCTTCATTAATATACATATTAAGTGCCGCTACTCTCTCAGCGCATAGATTCATAACACCACTAGCACTTTCAATACAAAAACCAGTATAAATCTTACCACTAACACTTTGTACAGCCGCAACAACATGATGTGCCATAACAAATGGAGATACTTCTTCTGGATGATATTCGTCTCTAGCCTTATTAAACATTTCTTCCCAAATATCCATATACATACCTTCTTTCAAATACATTATATAATAAATTTGAATGAAGAAAAAGAATGTATTCTTTAATAACTATTTATTTTCTTATTATAAATAAATGTACCTAATCCTAAACTTATTACTATTATTAACAAAAGAATTAATAATTTATCTCCAGTTTTTGGATTATTTAAAATACTAGACAAATTATTATCAGCCTCAATAACACTATTAATAGACTTATCTGTTGGAACAATTCTATAAGCAGTCTTTAAATTAAAACAATTATTATCGTTATCTATTACTTTTGCATAATAATCGACATCATCATTTGGCAAACTAACTTTAGCAACTCCATCATTATTAGTTTTATATGTTTCATATTTATAGTATGTCTTCCCATCTACATCGATTGTATCAGGAGCGCTTGTATCATTAATACTTACATATGTATCATCTACATCACTAATAAGCTTTCCAAATCTATCAGAAGCACCAGTTATTTCATTTAAAGATCCATCGTCTTTAAAAAAGCCTTCTGTTAGACCAGTATCTATATAACTATATCCATTATTATTGTAATCTTCATATGATATGTTTATATGCACATTGTTTTCTGTATTTGATTGATTACTAGAAGGGCTTCCAACAAAAACAGACGGCTCATCAATCGTTTTAACATATTTAGAAATATACACATCATTAGCATGACCTTGATTTAATAATAAAGCATTTCTACCAATTGTTTCTAATCCACGGTTAAATACTATTGTCTCAAGATTTCGATATCCAGTAATGCAATCCTCTCTACAATCTGCTGGTGATCCTTTTACTATTTTTATTCTTCTATTCATCAATTCTGAAACTGGTTTTGATGCATAAACTGCAATTTTAACATATCTATTATTCTTACAAGAACCGCTCTTTATAGATAAATTACCCGTAATATCATCATTAACTATAATTTTTTTTACTTGATTCTTATAGCAACCCCAAGGAACTCTACTACCACTATAACCTTCTATAACTTCCGTACCATATAGTATTAATGTTCCATCTTTCATTAATTTCCAATACGCTGTATCATCATAATAAGTAGCATAATAGGTTTTGTTATAACATGTATTATTAGAAGCCTTACCTTCACCACTTACTTCTCGAGATCTTGCTTTAAATTTACCAGCAGTTCCAGCAGCAATTATCTCATCATATTCAGCAGGTCTTGTAATAACCGTTCCTTCTGGGAAAGAATGATCATATGTCCAATCTAAAGTTATTGGAAGTTCAACTTCAGTAATAGAAGTTCCATAAAAGGCATAATCACCTATTCTCATTAATCCCTCTGATATATTAATCTTTTTCAATTTACTACAATTATTAAAAGCATAACTAGATATTTCTCCACCCATACTTTTAGGAAAAACAACTTCTTCCAAATTTGAATAATCTTCAAATGCATGTGGATTAATAATATCAATGCCATCACTTATAATTATCTTTTTTATATCATTTTTTAAATAATACCAACCTGTAGTCCTACTACCAAGACTTGAAATAGCATAAATTCTTTGATCATCTATGGTAGATATAGTAAGAGTCCCATCTTCAAATAACCAACTAACATTATCATTATCAGTTGAATTATTATCATAAAATGTTCCGCTTTCAGAAGCACTTACAATAATTGGCATAATAATAACTAATATAATAAATCCTAATATATACTTTTTCATAACATTGCTCCTATTTTTTACAATATAATTTTATTATACATAAACATATTAAACAAGTATATATTAAGATTAATAATTAAAAATGTAAAAAACCAACTATTTTTTACAACTACCTAAAACACTTAGTTGTTTTACAAACAAAAAACTCAAACTAATAGTTTGAGTAATTTCAAATGGTAGCGCCGGAGAGATTCGAACTCACGACCTATCGGGTATGAACCGATTGCTCTAGCCAACTGAGCTACAGCGCCAAATAAATAGAACAATAAGATTATATCAAACAAAAATATAACTTTCAATAGTTTTTTATAAAAAAACTTGTCATATACCCTTATTTTATATATAATATTACCCATTGGGGGAGATAATATGGCAAAAAAAATTAATATTTACAAAGGAACTATTAAAACATTATATGCAAAAGATTTTCATCTAAACAAAGATAAAACATTAGTAACTGAAATTGATTCACATTTAGTTACTGATGAAGGACAATTCTATGAACATTTAGGTAGATTTATTAATATAGAATATGGTGTATTCTTACCAGATTTAGAAGAAGCAAGTGATTATTTAAATACAAGTGTTTCTAATGATAAAAAGACACTAGAATCTATATTAATTGACGAAAATATTTCTGATGAAGAAAAAGAATTTGCTAAATATGTTTTAGCTAACAAATCATCATGTACTTATGCAGATTATAGTTCTATTGAACCATCACATCAAGTAACAAGAGAAGAATTTAGAGAATTAAAAAAAAGAGGACGTAGATAATTATACGTCCTTTTTCTTTTTAACTAATTGAAATTTTTCATTGTCTTTAACTGTTTCACCATCAAGTACAACTTCAGAATAATCTCCCAAATGTCTATATACTACATCAAATGGTCTCCATGTTGTATCAGTAACCATCGCATTAATTCCACGAGCTCCAGTCTTTTTCTCAAATGCTTTCTTTGCTATTCC
>CACXFY010000059.1 GCA_902767005.1 uncultured Erysipelotrichaceae bacterium | reverse complement strand
TTACAAATAAGAGAATCTAGTTGGTCTGGATGGGATAGAGATTATAAACCTAAAGAAGTAACTAGAAAGTATAATATTGTTTTAGGTAAGAAGTATACTAAATCTGGCCGTTTACAATTTGTAGTAAAAGAAATCAATAATGATAATATTGTTATTAAGACAACTAGTTCTTTCTCTGATAGAAAAAATGGTATTGATCTTACTAGTAATAAAAAAGTATTTACAGTATATTATGATGAAGAATTAAGATTAATTACACCTACTACTGATGCTGGTCAGATATTCTATTTAAAATTAATAAAATAAAAAGAACCAAATAATTGGTTCTTTTTTATTGTAATTCTACTAATACTAGTTTTATACCATCATGAACAAATATTAAATCAGCTTTCTTTTGATAGTCTTCAAAACCACCTTTATATTCCCAATTAACACTGACATAATAAGCATTATCATCAGTTACATTGTTGTATTTAAATGGTTTCTTTTCTACATTAGAAATATCTATTTTTGATACTTCTGGTAATGTTTGTTTACGATTCTTATAAATATTACTTTCTATATACTTATAATAAGTATCTTCAGCATTTAGTAAGAAGTTTTCTAGTACTTTATCATAGACAAAATCTGTTCCACCTACATCTGTTTTAGCAACTTTATCATTTAAACTATAGAAATCATAAATAAACATTTCTATAATCTTTTTTACATAAGCTTCTTCATCTACTTTATCTGCTTCTAATATTTCTTTTAATTCATAGAACATTTTTTTATATTTGGCTGTTTTTGTCTCTTTTAATACATAACCATATTTTGGTATTTTGCCTATTACTTTTACTTCTTTTACTTCTTCTTGAGCAAAGAAATGTTTATAAATAAAGAATGCTGCGACTAATATTAAGATTAATCCAATAATAATAAATAATAACTTTTTTGGTTTTCTTTTACGTTTTGTCATTCTTGTCCTCCCTCTTCTTCTGGTTTTAATAGATTAAATACTATTATATTATTTGATACATCTAATAATTTATTAGTGTATTCGGTATTGTTTGTTATTTCTTCTTCTGTTATTGGTTCTTCTGTCAATGATAAATAAGCTTGTTTTTGACTATTATAATATACTTTATTAGTAACCCAGTTACCATTTGGGAAAGCTACTATATTTTTATCTTTGATAGAGAATATGTCATGTCCTAATGCATATTGATTAGAGAAACCAAACATATTACCTACTGTTGGAAGTACATCATACATTCCCATAACATTACTTATTTTTTTATTTAGTTTATGATTTCCAGCAGATTTTTTAGTCCAGATTATTAATGGTACTCTTCTACCTATTTCATATTGATAAGCATCATAGTCATGATAATTTGGATCATCTTCTGCTAAAGTTTTATCATTTTCTTTATCATAATTATATAGTCTATTGTAATCTTTTCTTGGTAGTCTAGCATCATGATCTCCATATAATATTACTACTGTATTTTCTAATAGACCTGCTTCATCTAATTCAGTCATAAATTCTCCTAAAGCTGAATCAGCATAATGAAGTGATTTAAAATAATTACCTAGTTTTGTTCCTTCCATATATGGATATGTTACTTCTTCAGTTGTACCATCTTCTTTAGTTACATTTTCTTTAATACTAACGTCATAATCTCCATATTTAGTTACATCACTGAACGGTGTATGATTTGATAGCATAATGCTTAGGGCATACCATTTTTCTTTCTTTTCAGCTATCTTTTTCATCTTTGGAACTGATTGTGCAAAGAATTCTTTATCACTTAAGCCTAAACCAATCACGTTCTCTTTTTTGACTTCATAATCCGCTTTAGCAATAAACTTATCATAACCTAGAGAGTTATGCATAGTTCTTCTATTCCAGAAGTCAGCATTATTAGCATGCATACTATAAGCATAATAACCTTGTTCTTTTAATAATTTAGGGATACTTATATAATACCTATCTGAATATGATACAAAGGCTGTTCCTGATTTAGTTGGCATTAGTGAAGTATTAAATGTTAATTCTGTGTCGGAAGATGTTCCAACACTAACTTGTGAATAGAAATTATCAAAGAATAATCCTTCACTAGCTAGTTTATTAACATTTGGTGTTACTTCTTGACCATTAAACTTTAGTTCCATAGCATTAGTCATTATACTTTCGCCATGTATTACTATGACATTTTTTCCTTTAAAGATATCGGTATATTCATTATTATCATGAGTATTATCTCGATTATCATAATACTCTTGGAATTCTTTTTTTGCTTGGTCATAACCAAACATAGCATTTATTCTTGGTTGTAGTGATGTTACTAAGTCGTTAGCTTGATATACATAAATACCAAAACGCATGACAATATATTCTTTATTCCATTGTTTTATAAATCTTGATACATCCAAAGAACTCATTGTTATTAAGAATAGTAATAAGAGAAATCCTCCAAAAGATAAAGTCTTCAATGTTTTCTTTTTTCTTACTGATCTTAATTCTATTTTCTTATTAGAATTCTTTCTTTTAGTTTTTAAATATACAAATAATAGAATTAATGGTCCAATTATATAGATTAAATCTTTTAGTTGCAAAACATTTTCAACAACGGCATCTCCTACATCACCAATATATTGTGTTAAGACTAACATAGATACACTAGCGAATGATGTATAGAATGTATAATATACTGAATTAATCATGCATATCGCTGTGAAGAATATTTCCATTATCATAAAATAAGTAAACCTATTTTTCGGTTTAAATAAATAACCAAAACTTCCGGCTATTATTACTACTGTTAAGTCAGCAAGTATAGCTTTTATTGATAAATAATTCTCAATTGTATGCATACAAAAGAATCTTAAAATCGTTGAGTTTAAGACACATGTAAATACAAAAGTTATAAAAAGCATATTTTCTTTGAAGTATTCTTGAATTAAATGTTCTCTTTTTACTTTAGAAAAGTACTTAATTAATTTTTTATTTAATTCTCTAACTCCGTTTTTTATTCTTTTCATACTATTACCTCGTGAATATTATAACACATATATAAAAAAACTTCTATTATTTAGAAGTCTTTTGTTCTTTTATTTCCTCTTCTAAAATCCGTTGCATCTCCATAGTCTCCTCTTTATAGGTTCCAGCATTTATTCCCATTCCTAGAACAAAGATGTAAGACAGTATATAGATCCAAATCAATAAGATTAAGACGTTAGAGATAGATCCATAGAAGATACCATATGAGGCAAAACTACCAACATAGAAAGCATATATTTCTGTGGCGATAATCCATCCTACTGTTGTGAATATAGCTCCTGATGTTGTAGAGTGTGATGGTATCTGTTCGTCTGGAGCGATAACATAAATTAGTTTTATATTGAATAAAAGTAATAAAGCAATCAATGGATATTTAACTACTTTGTATACTACATATGATATATCTACTATAGTATTATCTTTAAAACTTTCTTTTAATAGATTAAAGATATTATCTCCAAACACTGGAACTATTAATAGGAAGAAAAAGACTAATACTAATAAGAAAATCATAAATATAGCTTTTACTCTTCGACTAATAAAATCACGTGATTCTATTCTATATATCTCATTAGAAGTAATAATCATTGAATGTGTACCATTACTTGCTAATAAGAAGGCTGATATTAGGAAAACAGCCATATTAAAATTAAGTCCATTCTCCCCTACTATATCTTTTAGTATAGAAGCTATTTCTTTTGGCATCATGCTAGTCATAGATACAGCTATGGTACCAGTTGAAATAGACAATGTTGCTGCCAATGTTGCTATTAAAGCAATCATCGGGATTAATGACATAACAAGAAAAAAAGCAAGCTGACCAGGAAGGATCCTCATCTCAGGCTTTTTTATCTGATTAATAATTTTTCTAAAAAAACCTCTTGCTTGCTCCATTTCATACCTCACTATTTATATTCTTCTTTGTTTGTTATCATTTCTAGAGTAGCTTCATTAATAGCGTCATCTAATGTTTTAATTTCATCAGTAATCATACTATATCCGATTGCTGCTCCAAACTCATGTGGTAATCCTTTCATTTCTTTTGATAATTTCTTAGTATAAGTTGCTACTTGTCTATCACTATAACCTACTAAGTAAATTAAGAATTCATTACCATCTGTACGGATAATTTCACTGTTTTCTAGCTGTGTATTAACTAAAATACCAGCGGCTTTAATAATTAATTGATCTCCTTCTTCATGTCCATAATTATCATTAATATATTTAACGTTATTTAAGTCTACCATAACAATACTTTGTGGGAACACTTCACAATCTTCCCATTCTTGCATTTTAGCATTTAAGTAATTACGATTCTTTAGACTTGTTAACATATCTGTATATTTATGACGATCAGTTATTTTAATCTTCTTTATCTTACGTTTATGTTTTGCAAATAGATATAATATACCAATAATAATTAATGGTACAAAGATAATTATTAATACTATAGTATAAACTTGTTCTAATGTAGAATCTTCTAAGATAGAAGCATTCATATTAGCAAGTCCACTATTACGATAATTATAATAAGAATTAGTATTAATAATATAATTAAATAAGTCATAGAAAGCTCTATTATTTTTCTTTACCATGAATTTATAATCATTCATCATAGTATCTTCATAAATAAGCTTAAAATTTTTAAATTTATTATTTTGATAGAATAAATATACTTCTTTATCTATTACTAATAATTTATCTTTACTATGTTTTACTAAATCATTTATATTATCATATGTTGTTATACTAGCTTTTGTATTATTAGAAAAATAATTATATAGAGAATCACCACTTAGCATTACTAAGTTAGCATTACGCATACTCTCAAATGAATTTACTATATGATTATCTTCTTGTTTTCCTAATACAACATAATCTTCTATAAATGTAGATAGTGTTTGTAAATACTTATCATTATTATAGTTATAATAATCAAAGTAAATATCTACTTCCCCTTTATCTATAGCTCTTTGTAAATCTTTTTTAGAGTTAAATTTCTTTAATTTAAAATTAATATCAGATAATCTTGTAACTCTATCAATATACTCTCCTGCTATACCTGATAATTTATTATGTACTTTTACTTCATATGGTGGATTTTCTACATAACCATAAACATAATTCTTAGAAATCAACTCTGCTTTAGTCTTAGCTGATAATTCATTTTTATCTAAGTAATAATTTAGATAGGCATTATTATATTCTTTAATATATTTAGTTAATCTCCATTTATTATAATATTTAGTTACTATTTTATTTAATTCTGGATTACTTTTACTTAATGATAAAACTACTTGTTTTTTCATTTCAGTAAAATAGTAATTTACAGAATACTTATCTTTTTCGATTGTATAGTTTAAATACATAATATTTGGTACGATTACCATATTTATTTCTTTATTATCTAAAGCTTTATATAACTTATCAATAGAATCATAAGCTTTATATGATAAGTTAGTACCACTTTTTAAATAATAACTAATTGTATCTCTATCTTCTTCAAATACTCCAAAAGTAATATTCTTCATATCTGAAATATGATTAATTCTTTGATAGTCTGTACCTACTGCTACATAGTAATCATCAAATAAGAACAAATCATCTTTAGCTAATTTATCATCATTATTAAGTATTCTTATTCTAAAACTGTCAGTAGTTAATTCTGATCCAATTAGATATGGTATTTTATTAAATTCTATTCCAATATTTTCTTCGAAATCAGCTACAAAGTCAAAGATTACTCCTTCTCCATTGGTACCATATAATGGATAATCATTTACTATTTCGAAGTCATATTGTTTTTCTTTATTATCTTGAACCCATTTTTTCTCGGTTACAGTTAATGTAGTATTGGCATCTTCTTTGTTGTAATATCTATATACAAAGACAAAGGCTAATGCAGCTATTATAATAGGCAAGATTATTATTAATTTCTTTTTCATTAGTCATTCCCCATTCTATCTATCTTTTGTCCATGAAAAGGCATCTCTAGTATGTTGTCTATAGCCAATAATTGGAAATTGTGCATCTTCCTTTTCTTTCTTAATAATTATTTGGACATCGAAGTATTTCTTTTGCTCTGCTGTTAATGGTTCTATGGCTTTATTTGCTAAAGCTTTAGCACTATCACGAGTAGTATCATCATTAATAGTTGCAATAATAGTAACTAATCTACCAGCATTTTTTATTTCAACTTTAGTAGTTGAATCTTTTAATGCTTCTTCTATTTGATCCTCTTTATTACCATCAATTTTTACGGCACTAATACCATTAATTCTGTCTCCATAAATAGCTTTTTCTTCATCACCAGTTAATATAGCAATGAATTTAAACATTACTACTAATACTATTAAAAATACAGCAATTGCTATAATAGTTGTTCTATTCTTTTTTAGAAAGTCCATATCATCACATCCTAATAATAATTATACACTATGTAATAGTCATTTTCAATTGACAATTTAGCTTAACTCTTCTGTCAATATATCCATGGCCATCTTTGGATTTATACCGCCTTTAGTCTCTTTCATAACTTGTCCCATTAAGAATTTTATAGCTCTATCATGGCCTGCTTTATAGTCAGCTACACTTTCAGGATTGGCAGCTATTATTTTCTTTATTACTTCTCTAATTGTAGAGTCATCAGTAATATTTTCTATATTACATTCTTTCATAATACTATCTATTGATTTATCTTCTTCTAATACTTTATCTAAAATATCTTTTAAATTCTTAGATGTTAGAGTATTATCAGACATTTTATTAACTAGATCAATAAATCTTTCTTTAGTTAAAGTAGTATCAGTAATATCTTTTTCATTTTTATTTAAATATGCTTGAATGTCTCCAAGTAATAAGTTACTTGCTTCTTTAAAATCTATTTTTTCAGCTAATAATTCATTTAAATAATTACTAATACTTCTATTTTGAACTATTTTATTAGCGTTTACATCACTTATTCCAAGCTCTATATATTT
>CACXFY010000058.1 GCA_902767005.1 uncultured Erysipelotrichaceae bacterium | reverse complement strand
AGTTCCATTATCATCAGATGTTTTATCTCTATTTTCATTTACTATTCTTTCTACTACGTCCCAACCATCTATTACTTTACCGAAAGATGCATATTGATAATCTAGATGCTCTGCTGTTCCTAACATGATAAAGAATTGACTACCAGCAGAATCATATGATTGGCTTCTTGCCATTGATACTACTTTTTCTGTATGTAATAAGTCGTTTTTAAAACCATTTTGAGTAAATTCACCTTTTATATTATAACCTGGTCCACCAGTTCCAGTTCCAGTTGGATCTCCACCTTGTAGTACAAAGCCATCTATTAATCTATGAGATGTATTATTATCATAGAAACCTTTGTGTGTTAAATAGATAAAGTTGTTTACTGTGTTAGGAGCAACATCTTTATATAATTCAATGTATACTTTTCCATAGTCTTTAAATTCCATTTCTACTACTGGATTTTTAGTATCATAACTTAAATCTACTTCATGAGTAGTATCACTATAATCTATTTTTAATTCTTTTGAATTATCTTCTTTCATATCTTCTACATCTCCTACACATCCTACTAGAAATAAACTTAATACAAGAATAGTTACTAGTAATAATTTCTTTTTCATATTAATCTCCTTCTTTAATTCTATCGATAATATCTCTTGCAGCGACTAAACCAGTTGCGGCAGCAGTAACAATATTACCAGCCTTGCCAGCTCCATCACCGATAAAGTAAATATTATCATCTCTTAGTTTGAATTTAGTATCTGTTTCTATTTCATTAGAGAAAAATTTTATTTCTGGACCATATAATAATGTATCATCATTATTAACACCAGGTATTATCTTATCTAGAGTTTCTAAACCTTCTAATATATTAGATATAATTCTATGTGGCATTACTAAGGCTAAATCTCCTGCTACACAATCTTTTAGAGTTGGTTCTATAAAGCCTTTATTAATTCTATGCCATTCACTACGTCTTCCATTTCTTAAGTCTTTTAGAGATTGAATAATAGGTTTTCCATCTCCTAAGACATTAGCTATTCTTGCTATACTTTCTCCATATAGACGTGTATTAGTAACTGGTTGTGTTAAATTAACTTTAGATATAAAAGCAAAGTTTGTATTATTGCTTTTAACATCTTTTAGTGCATGACCATTTACACATATATATCCATAGTAATTTTCTTTAGCAACAAAACCACCTGGATTAGTACAGAATGTTCTTATTTCATCACCATATGTATCAGTCTTAATAAAGATAGTTGGATCATATATTACATTAGTAATCTCTTCCATAATGTCTTTTCTTACTTCTACTCTAACACCTATTTCTATTGATTGAGATAAATATGGTATTTGATATTTATCAGCTAATTCTTGAACCCATTTAGCTCCAGTTCTTCCTGGCGCCACTACAACATATTTTGCTTTTATCTTTTCTTCTTGTTTATTATGTTTATAAGTAATAATATGTTCTAATTCATTCTTAGTACTTATATCAATTACATCACATCTATCTAGTTGTTCTACACCTTTATCCTTTAAGAAATCACTTATACCTTGAATATATTCTGGTAAATGATCACTTCCTAGGTGTTTTTGTTTTATAACTAATAGTTTGGCTCCAGCGATTGCGACTTTTTTCTTTATTTCATTTGCTTCATCCATATTAGATGGATATACTTCAGCGTCCATTTTAAATTTATTAAATATTTCTTCTGTTTCATCTATTAATTTATTTGCTTCTGATTCTAACATATATTTAGTTAAATCACTTTTACCTAATTTAGGTATAAAGTTTAATTTACCATCAGAAAAAGTACCGGCTCCTCCATATCCAGAAAGTATGGCACATGGATTACAATTTTGACAAGGTATTCCTTTTTTATTCATGGGACATACTCTATTTTCAACATTTGATCCACGTTCTATTAGTACTACTTTTAATTTTTTATTTTTTGTTATTAACTCATAAGCTGTAAATAATCCAGCTGGACCAGCTCCTATTATCGCTACATCATATTTCATTTTTATCACCACATTTTTTATTATACAATATAAGTAAAGTGTTGACTAGTAATTTATTTTATTAAAGATAAATAAATAATATTATGATACAATTAAGATGGTGATACTATGACTAGAGAAGAAATGAGTCAAAAGATCCAAGATGAAATATTTAGTGAAGAAAATAGAGATAAAAGAAAGAAGATAATTATTAAGATATTAAAGATACTAGTTTTATTATTCTTTTTAAGTATTATCTTTATGCTTTATACTACATATATTTCTAATACTTGGATAATAGTTAATGAAAAAAGAATAATTAATAAAAAGATACCAGATAGTTTTAATGGTACTAAAATAATTCATTTTAGTGATTTACATTATGGTACAACTATGAATATGAATGAAGTTAAAAAAATAGTTAAATTAATTAATGAGAGAAATCCAGATATAGTTGTCTTTACTGGAGATTTAGTTGATGATCATTATGATTTAGAGAATAAAGAGCAAGAGCAATTAATTAAACAATTAAATAGTATTGATTCTACTATTGGTAAATATGCTATTATTGGTGAAGAAGATGGAGTTAGTTATAATACTATAATGACACAGAGTGGATTTAATGTACTTAATAATGATTATGACTTAATATATAAAGATGATAATAATCCAATAATTATTAATGGACTTAGTTCTACTCTATCTGGTTTAGGTGATATTACTAAGACTTTAAAGTATTATAGTGAAGCTAGTCATAATAGTAATATTTATTCTATTAGTATTATGCATGAAGCTGATAATGTAGATGATTTTATTAATACTAATCCTAGTGATTTATATTTAGCTGGTCATTCACATTTAGGAGAAATTAGAATACCAATTATTGGTAATATAAAAAGAATAGATGGTTCTAAAAAATATAGAAATGCTTATTATAAGTTAGATAATAGTGAATTATATGTATCTAGTGGTTTAGGAATAGATGGTAAATTTAGATTATTTAATAGACCTAGTATTAATTTCTTTAGAATAAGTAATAAATAAGAGAAGAATATTAATTCTTCTCTTTTTTTATACTATAAAAATAATATTTTCTATCGCTAGCTTTTTTTAATGTGACTATGTAATTACTAAAATTGTTGTAGCAATTATTATTAGTAGATTCATATAAACATTTAGAATTATAATTACTATTAATTATTTCTTTTTTATCTTTATTAGTAAAAGCTTGATATATTAATTTATTATTAGAAGTATTGGCTTCTATATAAGCTACTTTTAATTCAATATTTATATAATCTTTTTCTTTTTTATAATTTGTTATAAATGATTTATAAAGACTTGTTTTCTTAGGATTAAATAGTCCACAAGTATCTGGATCATTAGAACCAATTATATAATTATTATTCTCTTTTTTTAAGTATCTATTACAGCCATACTCTATTGACTCTAATACAACATTATAATCTGGACCAAATATTTTTTTTGATATTTCATGTGCTTCTTCTTTTGTTAATACTTTTTCATAAGTAATATCATCTTTTTTGTTTTCCTCAGTAAAAAAAGTATAATTTGTTAGATAATAATCAACAAATATTGAAGATAATAATTCATCAGATAATTCTAATACATTATAATCTTTTTCATATAAGGAACCTATTAAGTCTCCACTCATAGATGTATCACTTGGAGATATTATGTCCCAAGTACTTCTATTATCAATCACTGTTCTTTTAACATAATTTAGATGGTAATTTAGAAATAATATCAATAATAATATGATTATTACTATGACAAGAATATAAATAATTGTTGTTTTTTTATGTTTCTTTTTCATGTGCTCACCTCTTAAAAATTAATTATTCTACTTCCTGCAAATTTATGATAATTATCTCTTATCCAGATCATTACTTGTGATCTATGACGAACACAACCATGACTTTTTGGTTCTCTTGGTGCTGAATAACCTTCATGCCATGCTCCTAACCATCCTCCACCATTATCTTTATGATTGAAGACAGCATATTTTAGACCTACCCAACTACCTTTATAGTTTTTATCTAATCTTCTAATATCTACTTGATTATCACTAAAACTATTACATTCTCCTAGACTATCTGAAAAAGTAGAGTTTTTAGATGTACCATTACAATTACCACCATTATATCTAGCATTTAAACCTAGGACATCACCAGTATTTATTTCAAAAGAATTTTTAAGATGCCATTTACCACGTGAGAATTCAAAATAATAATTCATTTCTGTTCCTTGATCTACCCAGAATAAGTATTTAGTGTTACTACTAAAATTATTAGAATTAATGAATTCTTCAGCAACTTCTTGACTATATGGTTTTGATACATAATAAGCGATTGGAGTAACTGAAGTATATGGTACTTGATAGTAATTATTATCTACTTTTAAAATATCTCCATGATAATAAAATTTAGTATTACTATCTTTTGGTAAATCCATGGCAGCTCCATTATAAATACCAGATGCTCCTTTTGGTAATTTTACTTTAGAATTATTTGATAAATTATAGGCTGTTACTTTTTTATTTGTTACAGCTTTTGTATAAGTAGCTTTTATAACAACTAATTTTATTTTTTTGTAGTTTTTAGAATCATTTTTATCTATTACTTTTATAGTTGCTTTTCCAGCAAATTGAGCTGTTATCTTACCATTAGAATCAATTGTTGCGATTGGTTTACTGATTTTAAAAAAATATCTTTTATTACTTAATTTTTTACCTTTATCATTATATATTATTATTTTCTTTTTACTTATTCTATTACCATTATAATGTCCAAGTACAATAAAATCTTTGTCTAACTTAAAATTAATAATTTTAGGTTTACTTTTCTCAGTTGCTTCTTTAGTATTAGTAGAACTTGATGAAGATGGTTTAGTAGTTGATTTAGTTGTAGATGAAGTACTTGAAAATTTATTTTTTTCTTTTTGTTCTAAGAGAGCAATATATTCACTATTAGCATTTGTTATACATTTAGCATAATCTACTCCTAGGTCACCTAATATATTCATTATAAAAGCAACAATTGTGGGCACAAAGAAAATAAGAATACAAGCAATTATTCTTTTTATTGATTTATTAAAGTTCTTTTTTGTTTCTTCTTCGTCTTTTGAAATAACATTTTTGGCAAAGTCTATCATTAACATTAACATTAATAATATTGGAGCAATTATGCATATTATTTTAACAATATTCATAATAAACATAACTGTTTTTAAAATTCCCAAACTCTCACATGCATCAAATAAAATTAACATTTGCTCACCTCATAATGATTTATTCTCTATACTATTACATAGTATCACAAAATAAGATATAGAACAATTATAAATGTTTTTGTTTACTTTCTTGGGGTTATTATGTTAAAATTTATACATGTTGAAAGAGAGGAGATTTTTTATGGCAAATGATAAATTTGTACAAAAAATAACATCGAGAGATGAAGACTTTGCTCAATGGTATACAGATGTTGTTAGAGAAGCAAAGTTATGTGATTATTCTAGTGTTAAAGGATGTTTAAATTATTTGCCGAATGGTTATGCCATCTGGGAGAACATTCAGAAAGACCTAGATCAAAGATTTAAAGATACTGGTGTGGAGAATGTATATCTACCGGTGCTTATACCAGAGAGTCTTCTTAAGAAAGAAGCTAAACATATTGAAGGATTTGCTCCTGAAGTTGCTTGGGTTACTCAAGGTGGAGGAGAAGAATTAGAAGAAAGAATGTGTATTAGACCTACATCTGAAACATTATTCTGTGACTTATGGAAAGCTAAAACTAAATCATATAGAGATTTACCATTCGTATGGAACCAATGGAATACAGTATTAAGATGGGAGAAAACTACTAGACCATTTTTAAGAAGTAGAGAGTTCTTATGGCAAGAAGGTCATACTCTACATGCTACTTATGAAGAAGCTGAAGAGCGTACTATTCAAATGTGGCAAGTATATATTGACTTTGTTCAAGATGATTTAGCAATTCCACTAGTAGTTGGTAAAAAGACTGAGAGTGATAAATTTGCTGGAGCTGAAGATACTTATACAATTGAAGCTATGATGCATGATGGTAAGAGTTTACAATCTGCTACTTCACATTTCTTTGGATCAGGATTCCCTGATGCCTTCGATATTAAGTATTTAGATAAAGAAAATAAATTACATAGTTGCTACGAAACTAGTTGGGGATTAAGTACTCGTACAATTGGAGCTTTAATTATGGTACATGGTGATGATTCTGGATTAGTATTACCTCCAAGAATAGCACCTACTCAAGCTATGATTATACCAATTGCTCAACATAAAGAAGGAGTACTTGATGAGGCTAATAAACTACTTGATAGTTTAAAAGCAGCTGGTATTAGAGCTAAGATTGATGATAGTGAGAAGTCACCAGGATATAAATTTGCTGAACAAGAAATGTTAGGTATTCCAGTTAGAATTGAAATTGGACCTAAAGATATTGAAAAAGGCGAAGTTGTAGTAGTTAGAAGAAATGATAGAGAAAAGATTACAGTTAAGATTAAAGATCTT
>CACXFY010000057.1 GCA_902767005.1 uncultured Erysipelotrichaceae bacterium | reverse complement strand
ACAGTCTTTGTTGTAACAGAACTAGGAATATTATTATTTGTTAGTGGTTGTTCTTGAGCAAATGTAATAATAGGCATTAATAAGAGAATATTTATTAATAGTATTTTTATTATATTCTTCATATTACTTACCTCCTACTATATACATTATATAACTGACTATGATTACAACTATAAATGTTAGTGCAAAGGTTAGTATTAAATAAATGACTAATTTCTTTTTATCTATTGGTATATTACCAATGAATTCTCCAGTTTGCCCATTCATAGCAAAAGTATATTGTTTACCACTATATTTTACGTTTACCATCCATACTGGTAATAAGACATATTCTCTATCTATTAAGTCAGCATCTAAATTCTCTGATGTTACTTGTTTACTAGTATATCCGATAGCACTATCTACCATAACATTTTTTGTAGATTTACCTGCTCGATGAGCTGCTTCTTTTAAAGCTGTATCTTCGTTTTCATCATACTTTTCAGCATAGAAACCAGATAGATAAGCATGATTATATGGTACTAGTTCTTCATAGTTAAATGGCTCTAAAGTATTCATAATATCATTATCAAATCTAGTAGAAGCATCAACTGGTATATCATAAAAGTTCATACTACCTTCTCTTATAACTTGAAAATAATCAGTTTTGGTATAATGTGTATCTCCTACTGACCAACTAGTAACTCTTTGAGCATTCATCATTACATTTCCATGAACTTTAAAATCATATAACCAAAATGGTATATATATACCACGTATTTTTTCAATGTTCTTTATATTAGTAAAGGATCTTGGTACTAAAGGTCTTCCTTTAGATAATCCTTTAAATTTATCTTCAGCTAATACTTTTTCTGTACGGAATGGTATTAATCTAGTAGGAGCAAAATTACCAGATAGTTTATTCTTTAAAATAGCTGTGTTTCCACAATAGACACAGAAAGTTGCAGCTGTTTGTTCATCAGCAATTATTTCTGCACCACATGATTCACAGTGATATGAAACATAGTCATCTAGATTTACTTTTTCTGGTTTTACACTTTTATTATTTTCTTTAGAAGCAGAGCTTTTATTTACTTTCTCCATTTCTTCTAAAGTAAATTCACTACCACAATAATCACATTTCCATTTATTAGCTTTAGCATTAAATTTTATAGAAGCATTACAAGCTGGACATATAGTACCTAATGTTTTACCTTTTGTTTCTTTTTTTTCTTCTTTTACTTTTTCTTCTGCCATACATTCACCTACTCTATTCTTATTATATAATAGAACGATTATTTATTCTACTTTTAAATTGCCTTGTCTTAATACATTTACATTATTATTTTCTATTTTTATTATAGTAGAAGGTATTCCTATTTTAGATTTACCACCTTCTACTATAATATCTACTTTATCTTTAAAGTCATCATAGAAATCTTTTACTTCTAATGATGGTTTTTCTCCAGATATATTTACAGAAGTAGTAGCGATTGGATACTTATATTCTTTTAATATAGTTAAAGCTATATCACTATTAGGTATTCTTACACCAATAGTATTTAGATTAGCTGTTAGTATATCTGGTACATTGTCTTTCTTATTTAATATTATTGTTAGATCACTTGGAAAATATTTATTCATTATTTCCATTTCTTTAGAACTAATATTAGTAGATACTAATTTTATTTTATCTATACTATCAGTTAATACATTTATGGGTTTAGTATAATCTCTTTGTTTAAATTCAAATAATTTATTTAAAGCTTTAATACTAAATGGATTACAACCAATACCATAAACAGTATCAGTAGGAAATATTATTACTCCATCATTATCTAATACTTCTATTATTTCTTTTAAATTATCTTTATTTAATTCTTTAATATATTTCATAGCTTCCCTCAAAATTATTATAACATGATATAATAACTTTGAGGTGGATTATGAGATTAAAACTTGATAATAATATTTATTATATTGACAATGATAATTTTAAGACAATTCAGATTAGAGTACTATTTCATTTTAAAGAAAAACAAGAGGAATTAGCTCTTAGTACTTTACTACCTAATTTATTAAATTATATGGATGAAGATTATCCTGATGAAGATACTTTTAGAAGAGCAAAACTAGAAAAATATATATTAAATACTAGTTGTGGAAAACATAGTATTGGATTAGAATCTTGTATGTCTTTTGATATGGTTATTCCAGATGTTGATACTTTAGGTGAAGATTTATTAGAAGAACAATTTAAATTATTCGAGGGTTTTATATATAGACCTTTAATAGTAAATAATGGTTTCTTAGAATTTGAATTAGAAAGAGAAAAAGAAAACTTAAGGACTTTTATAGATAATTCATATAAGAATATAAGACCTTACCAAAGTATAAAAATAAAAGAATTAGTAGATGATCAAAATGTATTATCGATGGTTATTACTAATAATATGGATCTTATAGATAAAGTAAATCCAAATAATTTATATGAGTTTTATAAAAATATAATTACTAATAATAATTGTACTGTTTTTGTAATGGGTAATTTTGATCATAAAAGAATGGATACATTATTAAATAAATATATTATTAAAAATAATAAGTGTACTGATTTAAACTTAAAATATAATTATTTCTTAAAACCAAGAAAAGATATTAATAAAGTAAATGAAAAATCACATTTTAAAGATTCTTCATTATCATTAGTTTATAAAATTAAAGATATGAAGGAAAAAGATAAGATTACTTTGAGTATGATACATGGATTATTAACTTCTCTTAGTAGTAGATTATTAAATAAAAAATTAAGAGATGAAGAAGAATTAGTATACTCTGCTTTTGCTTCTCCTTATATACATTATGGTTGTTTAGAGATTACTGCCTTTATTAATAAGAAGAATAAAAATTTAGTATATAAAAAGATATTAGAAGTTATTGAAGATTTAAAGAATAGTAAAATGATAGATCCTTTACTTGATAATTTAAAAGATAGAAAAAGAATTGCTTTAATCAAAGGATTAGATGATAAGTATTATATATTTAATGAAGTAATGTTAGATGTACTTAAAATTGAAAAGAAACAAGATGTAGTATATAAGAAGATGTTGAAAATTACTAGTAAAGATATATGTGAATTAGTAGATAGATTAGTACTTGATACAATATATTTTATTGAGGAGGAAAACAAGTGATTGAAGAGACAAGATTAGATAATGGTTTAACTATTTATACATATATTGATAAAAGAAGACATACTAATACTTTTCAATTTGTTACTAAATATGGTGGTTCTTATAAAGACTTTAAATATAAAAATAAAGAATATCATATGCAAGATGGGATAGCGCATATATTAGAACATTATATTGTTGAAGAGAATGAACATGGTAATTTCTTAAAACATCTTGGGGAATTACAAATGAATACTAATGCATCTACTTATAGATTAAAAACAGATTTTTACTTTACTTGTGTTGAGAAATTAGAAGAAGGAATTAGAATACTATTAAATGGTATTAACAATGTTACATTTAATGAAGATAGACTTAATCATTTAAAAAATCCAATATATCAAGAAATACGTGGTAGAAGTGATAGTAAGTTTTATCATCTAGATATAGAAGAAGCTAATTGCTTATTTCATAATTATAAATATAGAAGTATTGGTGGCACTATAGAAGAAGTTGAGAAAACGACAGTAGATGATTTAAAACTATGTTATGAAGCTTTTTATAGACCAAATAATCAGTTTATTGTTATTAGTGGTAATTTTGATAAAGATAAGATCATTAATTTAATTAAGGATATTTATAAAGATTTTAAGTTTAATGATGATGAAGTAGAATTATTAAAAATAAAAGAACCTAAGATAGTAGTAAAGAATAAAAATATTATTTATTATCCTACTCCTAAAGATTATGTAGATATTAATTATAAATTAGATATTAGTAACTATAGTCCAGAAGAGAGATTAAAATTAGATTTTTATATTCATTGTTTTTATAAAAACTTTTTTGGAGTTACTTCTGATCTATATAAGAAAATGGTTAAAGAAGAGATTGTTACAGCAGGTATAGGTTGTGGTGATAAAAAATATTATGATTACTTAATAATAGGATTTGGTACTTATACTGATAAACCAGAAGAATTCTATAAATATATTCATGATTTTATTAATAATATTGATGGTTATGATGAAGAGTTATTTGAACTTACTAAAAAGAATACAATTATTAATTTTATATTAAGAGATGATAATGTACTTAACGTAGTAATACCTTTTATTGATAATATAATTGATTTTGATTATCCTTATATGGATAAGATAGAAGATATTAAGAGTTTTAATTTTAAAGAGTATAAAGAATTTATAAAGAAACTAGATTTTAGTAATGAAGTTGTTACTACAATTAAAAATAAAGAAAGTTTTTAATAATAAAAAAAAGAGACATTGTCTCTTTTTTTATGCTTGAGTAACTGTGTTTGATGCTGCTGCATCTGCTTCTTCATTAGCTGCTGTTACGTTGTAAATATGATTTCTCATAGTTACTACTCTTTGATAGAATACCTCATAATTCTTTCTTATTTCATTATATCTATCTTTAGCATTATCTGCTCCACAACTTTCCCAGTTAGCACCATATAATTGATTCATAGTAGAATCAACATCATTAAAGATGTTCATTATTTGATCTGCATTCTTTTTAATAGCGTCTGCAGTTCCACGTGCATGTTCATAATCTTTCTCTTCGAATTCGTTCATTTAAATAACCTCCTTAACTAAATAGATGAGCACCAGCAGATGCATTATCCTCTTCTGTTCTGTTTAATATATTAGCTGCACTACTAATGTTCTCTCCTAATTCATTTAGTAATTCTCTAAATTTTTCTAAATTTTCATGTTGTTCTAGGAATGAATCTTTAAATTCATTAGCAGAAAGTCCTCTCCAAATAGTCATTAATTCTGCTACATTGTTATTTAAACTTCCTATTTCATTTTCAAATAATTCTGAATTTGCTACTGTTTCTCTACCACGAGTGTTCATAGAACCAGTGTCTGCATGTAATCCTGACATATTATTACCTCCTATTATTAATTACATTATATCATTTTTATTTTTAAAACCATAATCTTTTTTATAGTTTTATACATAATTATACAGCAACCTGTTCATCTTCAGGGAATTCAGGTGTTTCATTAGTATCAGTAGGTGTTGACTCTGTTGGATTAGTTCCTGGATCAACAGTTGTATTTTGTTCTGTATTAGTGTTTGTACCTGTATCAGTTGGTGTTGTTTCTTGTGTTGTTGGTGTACTATTATTTGCATTAGTATTTGTATCACTAGGTGTAGTTGTATTTGTATT
>CACXFY010000056.1 GCA_902767005.1 uncultured Erysipelotrichaceae bacterium | reverse complement strand
AGATTAATCTTTAGTCATGTTAATGTTGATACTGTAATAAAAGATATAGCTATTGTTAATAATAGTTATACAATTACTTGTAATATTACTTGTAAGTATTGTAAATATTATGTAGATGCTAATGGTAATGTTGTAAGAGGTAATTCTACTAATAGGAGTACAGTAATACATATAGTTACTTTATGTAAGAAAGTTGGAGTAGAAAGAGATAGTGTTGCGAGATGTTTTGGATGTGGAACAACATTTAATATAAATGAAAGTGGTATTTGTCCAACTTGTGGTAGAGTATTTGATTTAGAAGAATTTGATTATTATATAGAGAGTTTTGAATAAAGAGGTAATTATGAAGAAAGTTTGGTTAGTTATTTGCATTGTTATAGCGCTTTTTTCTTTTAGTTATGCTGTTCCAGTTGTAGCTGATTCTGGATGGGATACTGATTATGGAGGAAGTTCTGATTGGGGAGGATCTTCTGACTGGGGAGGAAGTTCTTCATGGGATCATGACAGTAGTTCTTGGGATCATGATAGATCTTGGAGTCATGATAGTAGTGATTCTAATTTTTACTCATCTCATGGAAGTTCTACTTATTATGATGATGATTTATTTGTATATGTAATAATTATTATTTGTATTATAGTATTTGTATATTTATTTACTAGTATACTAGGTGCTTCTCATAAATCTAGAAATAGTGAAAAACGTAGTTTAGATAGATATATTGGAGATAGTGATATAGAGATACAAAGATATTTTCCAGGTCTTACTGAAAAGCAACTAATTAATATTTTGTATCAAAAGTTTGTAGATGTACAAAATGCTTGGATGAATTTTGATTATAAAGCTTTAGAAAAACTATGTAGTGATGAATTATATAATTCCTACAAGTCAGATTTAGAAGTATTAAAAGCATCTCATGGTCAAAATATTATGAGTAATTATAATATGATAGCGGCTAATATAAATGGTATTAAGCAAGAGAATAATGTGGTTACAGTTATGATGTATTTACATGCTTCATTCTATGATTATGTTATTAATACTGATAATAATACTATTACTAAAGGATCTGATACTGTTAAAGTACATAATCAATATGGTTTGGAGTTTATAGTTACTAAAGGTGAGACAGTTACTAAGTGTCCTAGTTGTGGAGCACCACTTGAAAAAGGAGAAAAGAAATGTAGTTATTGTCATACTTTAATTATTAGTGATTATTCTTACTTTGTATTAAATACAAAAAGAAGAATTGGTTAGACAAATAATAATTAATAATATATAATACTTGAGGAGTGATTTTATGGGAATATTTAAACCTAAAATGTATAAAAAAGATATATATAGTATTAATTATAAATTGTTAAAAGAAGATGGCATTAAATGTATTATATTTGATCTCGATAATACTTTAGGTTTGATATCTAATAAAAAGTGCCCAGAAGAAACAAAAGAATTAATTAATAAATTGAAAAAAGATTTCTTTATAGTTATATGTTCTAATAATACTAAGAGAAGGTTAAGACCATATTTAGAAGATTTAGGAATCGATGGTGTTAGTTTAAGTATGAAACCTTCTATAAAAGGATTATTAAAAATAAAACTAAAATATAAATTAAAGAAAAAAGAAATGTGTATTATTGGTGATCAAATAGTTACTGATGTTTTAGCAGGTAATAGATTTAGAATAAAAACAATACTAGTTGATCCAATGGGAGAAAAAGATTTAAAAATAACTAAAATAAATAGAGTATTTGAAAACTATATATTAAAAAGATATGATAAAAGGGGTTTGTTTAAGCGAGGTAATTATTATGAATAATGAAAAAAGATGTTCTGGATGCGGAGTTTTACTTCAAGATCAAAACGTCTTACAAGAGGGGTATACTACTAATTTAGATAATGATATTTGCCAAAGATGTTTTAGATTAAAGAATTATGGGGAGTATCAGACAGTAGCGAAGAGTAATGAAGACTATATTAAGATATTACAAGAAGTTGGTAAAACTAAAGATTTAGTTTTATATATTACTGATTTAATTAATTTAGAGAAGAATATAAATAGTATTAGAAGTATATTACCAAATAAGATGATATTAGTTCTAAATAAGGTAGATGTACTACCTAAAAGTGTTAAAGAAGAAAAGCTAATTAATTATATAGAGAATATGGATTTGGGTTTTGAAGAAATAATTGTTATTAGTGCTAATAAGAATTATAATATTGATTATTTATTGAAGAGAATTAAGTATTATCAAACTTCTCGTAATGTATATGTAGTTGGTCATACTAATGCTGGTAAAAGTACTTTAATTAATAAATTAATTAAGAATTATTCTGATAAAGAACAAGAATTAACTATGAGTCCACTACCAAGTACAACATTAAATACAGTTAATATAGAAATAAATGATTACTTAACTATTATAGATACACCTGGTCTTGTAGATAGTGGTAGTATGACTAATCATGTAGATAATACTATGGTTAAAAAGTTATCTTGTAAAAAAGAGATTAAACCTAGAACTTATCAATTAAGAAAGAATCAATCTATTATTATTGAAGATATGGTAAGAATTGATTATGTTGAAGGAGAAAAGAATAGTTTTACTTTATTTGTAAGTAATGATTTAAAAGTAAGAAGATTACTTAATCTGTTTAATAATCAAGATTTAAAAAATAAGAATAAGATTACATATAATGTTAAATATAATGAAGATTTAGTTATTACTGGTCTTGGCTTTATTAAAATAGTTAATAAAGGCATTATAGATATTTATATTGATAAAGATGTAGATACTTTCATGAGAAAATCACTAATATAAATTAGTGATTTTTATTTGTAATAAGTTATTATGTTTTTCCATGGACAACCATCTAGCCATAATTGTAATTGTTCTCTAGTATAAATCGAATCATTCTGATTGATTGATCCGGCTGCTTTCATATGATAATATGTACCATCATAATAGAATATTAAGCCGTTATGTGTTCCTTTCCATTCAGCACGTTCTCCTTTGGAATTGGTCCAACGATTACTAGATGATACACCGTGTACTAGTTTTCCTTGTTGTAATGCTTTATCAATAGCATTTATATTTGCCGGTATAGCACCTGATTTAATATGATAATAGCTATTTACGTCTTCTAGGCGAGCTATGTTTTGTATAGTAGTAGTAATGTCTGGATGTTTAGATACTATAACATCGTATACTTCATATATTCTATAATCTGTTTCATTTAATATGTTTACTGCTTCTGTATAAGCACCTATGTCTCCACCAAAACCACCAACTACTTTTCCTTGCCATGGTAAGTGACTATTACCTTTCCAATGAATATTGTCATGTACTTTTATAGCATGTTGGAGATTAAATGGAGTAGCTATTGCTTGACTGTTTTCTTCAGTACTTTTTTCTTCACCTTTTTCATAATTTTTTGATGAAGGAATTACTGTTTTATTTTTATTATTTGGTTTTATATAACTTGAATTATTACTATTTTTTTTAGCATTAATCCAACAGCTACTAAAATTAGTTTTTTCTCCAATAATATTCATTGTTACATTAATGAGCATAGGAATAAAGAATATTACTATTGCGGCTATTAAACTATTTATTAATGACTTTTTATTCTTTTTTTCATCTGGATTTATCATCATACTAGTAAGACGTATTGTTATAGATATTATTAATATAATAGGTACAACTATTTGAATTACTAATAGAATATTTTTTAAAACATATAGTATAGATGATAGCTCTACATTATTACACATAATATCACTTCCTATATTAATTATAATATTAATTAATTATTATTACTATTATATTATTAATTTATATTAAATAATAATTGCTTTTATGTCTAATTTATGTTATTTAATATTATATGTTTTACTTGTATATGTTATAATAAGTTTGTTATGGGGTGATATGGGTGAATAATGATCTTGCTAGTGTTATCCGTAGTAAAGTTGATATAGTAGATATTATTGGTGAACGTATCCCACTAGTTGCTCGTGGCAAAAACTTTTTTGGTGTTTGTCCTTTTCATGATGATACAAATCCATCTATGAGTGTATCTAGAGAAAAACAAATATATACTTGT
>CACXFY010000055.1 GCA_902767005.1 uncultured Erysipelotrichaceae bacterium | reverse complement strand
TCAAAGACTAAAGAAGAATGATTTAAAGTGTGTTGAATCAGCCATTAGTGGTGGAGATATCTTATCAGGTGAATTAAAAAAGAAAATAGATAAATTCTTAAAGGAACACGGTTCAACTGCTAAAGTAAGAGCTGGTTATGGACTTACAGAAGCAACTGCCGCTACATGTTTATCACTAGATAATTTAGATGAAGCTGAAGATGGATACATTGGTATACCATTCCCAGATACTACTTTTAAAATAGTAAGGGTAGGTACCTATGAAGAAGCTGATATTGATGAAGATGGAGAAATTTGTATTAATGGACCAACAGTAATGATGGGTTATTTAAATAATGATAAAGAAACTAATGAAACATTACAAAGACATGATGATAAGAAAATATGGCTTCATACTGGTGATGTGGGATGTATGAGAGAAGATGGATCAATTGTCTTTAAACAAAGATTAAAAAGAATAATTGTCTCAAGTGGTTATAATATTTATCCATCTCAAATAGAAAACATAATTAATTCTCATGAAGCAGTCTTAACTTGTTCTGTAATTGGAATTCCACATAAATATAAAGGACAAGTCGCAAAAGCTTTTATTGTCCTAAAAGAAGGATATAATGAATCATCTAAGATAAAGAAAGAGATTCAAGAATTATGTAAAAAGAACATTAGTATTTATGCTTTACCAAAAGAATATGAATTTAGAAAGAAATTACCAACAACAAAAATAGGTAAAATAGATATTAATGCCTTAGAAAAAGAAAATAAATAGAAGAGTAATCTCTTCTTTTTAATTGCTAAAAAGAAATATTAATAGTATAATCTTAATAGATAATAAGAAAGAGGTTGGGCTATGAAGAAAAGAAGAATAGGATTAATTGGTAAACTTCTTATATTAATAGTATTTCTAGGTATATTAACTTGTTTTATAGATTATAATCGTGTATTAAGTAATGAAGAACCATTATTTGCTATAAAAACATTTGATAAAAACAAAAAAATACAAAAATATCGTGGCTTTTTCTACATAGTAGAAAGAAAAATAAGTGTTTCTGAAACAGAAACAATGAAAGAATCTAAAAATATAACATTCAAAGTACTAATATTTGAACTAAGTCTAAAAGCAAGACAAGTAGAAGAAAAGAAGAATTTAAAAGTATCTTATAAATCAGATGACGAATGTACAACATCTAAATTAGTATATGCAACTGAAGAAATAAAAGTATATACATACTGTTTAGATGATATAAAGTTTAATATTGATAATAAAGATCTATCTTATAAAGATTTCTTTAAAAGTAATGATTTAACAGAAGTATTACCATTCTATGGAATGGATAATGATAAGACAACAGAAATATATATAGATAATGAAAAAGAATACTCAAAAGATGGTTTTAGACTATATAAATGTAATAATTCAAATGATAAGAAGAGTCTTTATTTTACTGATATAAAAACAGATAAACAATTAGATTTCTGTACATTAAAAGATGATGACTTCTCATTTACTTTTAAAATAGAAGATAATAATGAACCAGATGTCTGCCAAGTAGAAGAAGGTAAGGATCCACTACCAGTTGAAGTATTTTATGAAGATGAAGAAAATACCTATACTTTTGAATGTAATAAATCTAATAATATTAAATTAATCAATTATAATAAAGAATTAAGTATCAAAGATGCCTTAAAAACTAATCAAGTTACTATAACTGATTTAAAAAATAAAGGATTAAAGTTTAATACTGTAAAAAAAGAAATACCTAAAGAAGAGTAGTAAAATATTCTTCTTTTTGTTATAATAAAAAAAGGTGGTAGTATGAAGACATGTTTAGTCCTAGAAGGAGGAGCATTAAGGGGTATTTATACAGCTGGAGTACTAGATGAACTAATAAAAGATAATATTAAAATAGATGCCATTATTGGTGTATCAATGGGTAGTTTAGTAGGAGTAAACTATCTATCCAATCAACCAGGTAGAGCCATTCGTTATAATAAAAAATATTGTAAAGATAAAAGATACATGGGTATTTATCCATTCCTAAAAGAAGGAAACATTGTATCAAAAGACTTTGCATATTATGAAATTCCAGAACAACTAGATAAATTTGATTATAAAACTTATAATAAATCAAAAATTAAGTTTTATTGTACAGTAACAAATGTTGATACTGGAAAAGCTGAGTATATTGAAATAAAAGATTGTAAAAAAGATATTGAATATTTAAGAGCTGGTTCTTCTATGCCAGGTGTATCTAAAATAGTAAAAATTAAAAGTAATAACTATTTAGATGGAGGAATAGCTGATTCAATTCCAGTAAGAAAAGCTATTGAATTAGGTTATGATAAAATAATAGTAGTAGAAACAAGACCACTAGAGTATCGTAAGAAATATAAAAAGATAAATACACTTAATAGACTATATCGTAAATATCCTAATTTCTTAGATACATTACAAAATAGAAATTATAAATATAATGCTCAAAAAGAAGAAATAATTGCCTTAGAGAATTTAGGTAGAATATTTGTAGTAAGACCATCTAGAGTTGTACCTATAAAAAGAATAGAAAAAAATCCAAAAATAATTCAAGAACAATATGATTTAGGTAGAAGAGATTATATAATTAGAAGAGATGAATTATTTAAATATTTAAAAAAGAAAAAGAAAGTATTATAATAATCTAGAGGAGATTAATATGGAAGAGAATAAAAAGAATAATAAGGTATGGATAATAGTAACAATAATAGTAGCTGTTGTCTGTGTAATGGCATGTGTTGCTACTGCTGTAATAGTATTAATTACTAATAATATTAAAGATAAAAAAGAAATGACTTTATTAAATAATCAAGTAAATAAAATTTCTACTATTGGTTATTCTAATAATAAAGTTTATTTAGAGAAAATCACTAATGAAATGAAGCCAACAATTACAACAGGTAAAAGACAATTAGTAGAAAAAGCTCTAGAAAGTTATACAATTGATTTATATACTGAAATAGATAAGACAATTAACTTATTATCTGATGAGAGATTAACAGGATTAGTAGCAGCAGATAATATCAAAAAAGATGGCAAAGACTTTATTGAAAGTAAAGCCTATATCATGAAGACAAGATTAGCTATAAATAATAATAAAGACGCTTTAAACAAGCTATTAAAAGAAGAAAATATTATGGAGTATATTGAGAAAGAAGATGTACCTCTAAAATATAAAGAAATGTATAAGACCCTAGCAATCGGTTCTAATGGTTTACCAGAAAATGATATTAAAGAATTAAATAAGTTAATAGATAAAAGTATTAAGATACTAAATATATCAGAAGAAGCTTTAAATTTATTAAGTCAAAATAAAGACAAATGGAATTTAACTAATAATCAAGTAATGTTTAAGGAACAGCAATTATTAGATAAGTATAATGCTATTGTTAATAAAGAAATATAAGTAGAGAAATCTACTTTTTCTTATGTTATAATTTAGTTGGTGAATAATATGCGTTGTCATTGGGTTAACTTAAATAATAAATTATATATAGACTATCATGATAATGAATGGGGAAGAGCATTACATAATGATCATGATCTAATCGAATTATTAATTCTAGAATCATTTCAAGCTGGATTATCTTGGGAATGCATTCTAAATAAAAGAGAAGCTTTTAGAAAAGCCTTTGATAACTTTGATATAGATAAGATAGTAAAGTATGATGATAATAAGATTAATAGTTTATTAAATAATAAAGATATAATTAGAAATAAACTTAAAATAAAAGCAACTATTACTAATTGTAAAATTATAAAAGAAATAATTAGTGAATATACAAGTTTTAATAATTATATTTGGTCTTTTACTAATAATAAAACTATTAGATATAAAAGATTTCATACAACTTCAAAACTATCAGATATAATATCAAAAGATATGACTAAAAGAGGTATGAAGTTTGTTGGAAGTACTATTATTTATTCCTATTTAGAGGCAATAGGAATCTTAAATCATCATGAAAAGGATTGTTATCTTTATAAAGAAAATATATAATAAGAATAGGTGATCATATGAAAAAGAGTAAAAAGAAACATAATAATATCTTAATAGTATTAATAATCATAATAATAGTAATAGGACTATGTAGTTTTTTATTCTATAACTCATATATGAATAAAGTAGATATTACATTTTCAAATATAAAAGATACTGTAAAAACTTCTAAAGTATTAAATGAAAAATATGGATCTATAAAAGAAGTAAAATATAATAATTTTATGAAGTGGTTAACTAAAAAAGAAAACTATGAATGTCTTGAAATGACTATAAAGACTTCTAATAGTAACAAGAATATATGTACAATAGTAAAATATGAAGAAAGTTTAAACATGTATATAATAGATGGATATGAAATAGATGGGAAGATATTAAATGATTAATAATAAAACTAAAAATAAGTATATTATTCCATCAACTAACACTTGGTATATAACTTATGGAGGATATACAAAAAAAGATTCACACTCATATGATGTATATGGACAAAGATGGGCTTATGATTTTGATAAAAATATCGATGGTAAGTATTTTCATGATGATGGAAATATTAATGAAAACTATTATGGTTACAATGAACCTTTATTAGCGCCAATAGATGGCTTTGTTCTAACAATCCAAGATGGTGAAAAAGATAGTCGTGCTTATAGTGATTTAAGAGTATCACAAGACTCTAAAGATGTACGTGGTAACTATATAGTAATCAAAGCCGAGCATTCAGAGTATGTAACACTATGTCATATCAAAAAAGGATCATTTAAAGTAAAAGAAGGAGATATTGTAAAGCAAGGCCAAGAGATTGCCAAAGTTGGGAATTCAGGAAGAACTAAAGGAGCCCACATTCACATGCAAGTAAATAAAGGAGATGACTTTTTTAACTCTGATCCATTAATAATAAGATTTAATAATATCCTAGTAAACAATAAGAATAAACATTTTATAAAAGCAAAAGACTTTGTAAGAAATAAAAAAGAGTACTAATTGTACTCTTTTAAAATACGAAATAACCAAATATACAGCCACATATAGCGCCTATTAAATG
>CACXFY010000054.1 GCA_902767005.1 uncultured Erysipelotrichaceae bacterium | reverse complement strand
TAAATGCTTTGTTTAAAAATTTCTTTAAATAAAAAAGAAGTAATTAATTACTTCTTTTTATTTTGTATATTCTTCTCCACCAAAAGTTAATGGGCTACCACTAGCTTTTAAATTAGAAACAATTCCTTTCGCAATTACTTCTTTTTCTTGTGTAAGTAAATTAATAGGTTTTTGATCAATTTCAAGTCCTTTTAAATATTCTCCTGATGCAACATAATTAGCTATATCTTCTTCACTATGAAGATCATGCTCAGCACAAAATTGTTCACTTCTTCTATTATATTCATTTTCTAAAGCTTCAATATCTACTTCCATTCCCATACGAGCAAGAATTGGTTGTAAGAAAATTAAATCACTTTTTACTTCATTAAAACCAATTAATTCTAAAGGGGCATATTGACGTAATTGTCCTTTACCTTTTTTCTTTTCAATAGTTTTAGGATTAGCATTAGAACGAACCCAACAATCATGAATAGCTGAAAGTGCAAGTAATTCAAAATTCTCTTCATTACTAATTACTAAAGCTTCTTCTCTAACTTGCTTTAAAACACCACAATCATCTGGACCATTTATAATAGCAGCTTTAAACTTTTCAGCATGATCTGGAGCCATTCCTAATCTAACAACAATTGCACCGAGTGCTGCATTAATACTTCCCATTGCTCCAACACCATAACGATTGCCACTACCATTTTCTAACGATTCAATAGACTCTGCTTCACAAACTGAATTAGCTTCTACTGTACTCATTCCCATCCAATTTACTAAACAGTCTCTAGCAATCTCTCTATATGCACTATTAAATTCCATATCTATCATCTCCTATTATAATTCTACTAAAGAAAAAGCAAAAAGTAAACATTAATAAACACCATTATTAATTTTTAATTTTTTAACTTTTTTCGCATCTTTACCAGCTTCATCCCAAATATCATTTCTACCAAATAGAATCTCTTCTGGTTCAAAATATTGTATATTACCATTTCTATCAGAGTAAATATCTAAGAAATAAGCTCCAACATTATTAACTAAACCTTGTTTTTGTTGGAATTGTGTTTTATCACATAATGCTGGTACTTCTATACATTGAACATTACGATATTGAAAAGCATAACTTTTATGGTAATGACCAATTAATAATATTTTTGGTTTATATTTAGCTTCCATTATTTCTATTCTTTTTTGTGGTTTATAAGATAAAGATTGAGCACTTCCACCACCCGGATGATCAAGTACTATCTTTACTCCATCAACATCATATTCTCCAGTATCTTGTCCTAAAAAAGTCATATCTTCTCTGCATCTATTTAACCAAGCATTTACTGTAGCTTGACCATTTTTATAATGTGTTTCATCATGACTACCAAGAATATAATATGTCTGCATACCATCTATTTCTGGATACATATCCGCAACATATCCTACTTGTTCATCAAAACCATGTAAAAATTGTTGTCTTGGTTGTTCTGGTCTATTTGGATAATTACCATCTACAATATCACCAACATGTAAAACAGTTTTAATACCACGATTATATGCTTCTTCATATATATCATTTAATAAATGTAATTGTTGATGAATATTACCAAAATGAGTATCAGAAACAACACATATTTCATTATGATTTAATTTAGGATCATCAATACTATATTTAGATAAACTACTACTAGCTTTCTTAGCTCTACCTTTTTTAAATACTAAATCTCCCTTTTTTAAATCACCATTATTTTCTAAAACACTAACTATTTCTATTTCTTTTCCATATAACTTACAAAGTTCTATAACACCATATAATTCACTAGTAGTCATATTAAACTTTTGCATAAATACTTCAATAGGCATATCACTTTTCATATAACGATATATCTTATTTACGAACTTTTCAGTAGTATCTTTTCCTGCACTATCCATATTACTCACCCACCTTCTTTAAGACTTTTGCCTTTTTATAATCTTCTTTATCAGTAACGTAATATGGAGAATTAAATGCTCTCATACTCTCTAATTCACCTTTAGAGTTAGTCTTAACAGTAACATACCAAGCACCTACTGTATTAGAATATCTCTTATCATTCATCTCTTTAGTAGTAGCACAAACAGAAGGAACAGAGATACAATGAACATTACGATAAGTAAACTTCTCCATTTGCATCATACCACCATATAAAATAATATCTGGTTTATCTTCACTTCTATAAGAATCAATTTGTTGCTGCGCTCTATAAGAAACAGTATAAGTTTTACCTAATTTTCTTCCAAGTATTTGCATTTTTACATTATCAATAGAAAAATCACAACTACCCTCACCTAAGAAAATCATATCATCTCTTAATTCATCAATTCTCTTACCAATACTAATTTTTTTACTTAAATGTCTATTATCTCTCTTTCCAGTAATAAAATAAGTTTTCATACCTTCAATTTTTGGATAATTATCAACGATATAATCAATTTGAGCACCTGTATCTTCTAAAAAATTCATTTGTGAGTAAGCTCCACTCTTATTAGGTAAACCAGCAGAAATATTACCGCACAAAATAACATTGTCATAACCCATCTCATGACCTTTTAAATAAATATCATTTAAAATACTAAGTTGTTGAGATTTAGAACCAAGTCTAGTATCACTAATTACAATAAATTTAAACTCATTAGCTTTATCAGTTCCAACTCGATAAGTATAATTATCTTTATACTCAATATCACCTAAGTTATGTAAATAAATATCATCGTCTTTACGTTTCTTAGAAATATTAACTCGGCCTTGTTCTATTTCACTAATTAAACCTAAGACTTCATATTCATTTAAACCTATTTCTTCACATACTTTTGCAAGTGACTTTTCTTTAGCAATTAAATCTAGTAGTTTTTCTTTTAGCTCCTCTTTATTTTCCATTTTTCCTCCCCAAAAAAGAGTAAGTTAAAACAACTCACTCTGTATAAGCAATATAGAAAGTTCTTTATTCATCATAATAACCACTCCCTATCATAATTTGATTATAACAAACTAAGAAAAAAAAAGATAGAAATTCTTTCTATCTTTACATAATTATTCATTTTCAATAAAATACTTTTCTTTTCTTTACACTGTAAAGTATCCCAAATCCAATAAAACATAATAATACAACACAAAATACTATCACTGTATTATGTAAAGTCTTAGGATTAACACTAACATCTATCTTTTTATAAAGTACATCAAATTCTTCCATATTAGTATTACATTTTGGTCTAACTAACATACTAAAATCTAATTCTGGATATAAATATCCTCTATCATCAGCATCTGGATGACCAGAAAAACCATACATATAACCAGTATTAATAAAATATTGTATTTGTGATGCATCAAATATTCTCTTATTATTTGGGAAATACCAATAAGAGTTCCACCTATCTAAAGATGTAGGAAAACTTATATAACTAGAACTAGGATTGTAATTATAAAAGTCCGTTCTACTATGTTGTAATTTTAGAACATTTAAACATGACATCCCATAAAATTCAGAACTAACAATATATTTAACCGTCGAATAGTCAATATATCTTACATAGCCTGAATCAATACCAATACTATCAAAATGAGCTGTTTCAGGCATTGTCTTACCACTAAAATCATAAGCTTCTATGGCAGTACCTTTAAATAACATTGCTCCATATTCTAAACTATTAAAATTAAAAGAATCTATATTTACACTTTTTAATTTGGAACAATTTTGAAACATATAACCAATATTAGTCGCCTTTGATGTATCAAAATTATCTAAATAAACAGTTTCAAGTTCTTCACAATAATTAAACATAAAACTAAAATCAGTAACTTTAGAAGTATCCCAAGTAGATAAATCAATAATTTTAACTTTCCTATTATCTATAAACATATCTTTCATAGATGTAACATTAGAACTATCTACTTTATCAAGTCCTTCATATTCTTCCAAATTAAGATACGCTTCAAAAAAACTAGCTCTTGAAGATAACTTAATTGGATCTTTTACAATAAATCTTGTTACTAATGACCTAATATAATCATTTATATAAATTGAATTGTCTTCAACTCCCGTAAAGTAAATCTTATTACCTATTTCTTCCTCATTAGTATATTTACCAACATCATCTCTAAATATAGTAAGAATTCCAGTATCCTTATCTACTTCAACAAAAGCTTCACCTACTAAATCACTATCTTTAGCATGAAATATACTTTTACCTGTTTTTTTTGTTTTAGCATAGTGATTATCTAAATTCTTTAAATAACTAATTTCAGTAATTTCATTTTCATCAAAATAAACACCAACATAAATAGTATCATTTGGTATAGTATATTGACCACTCTTATTCTTTTTTATATTCATAATAAATATATTCATATAAGGTTGTGAATTTTTAAAAGTATCTACCATTTCAGTCTCAACATTTTTAAAAACAACATTACCATCTTTATCATTAGTAGTAGTCATTACTACTTCATCTTTATAATTTCTAAGTTCAATAGTAAACTCACCATTGCTAATCTTCTTTCCATTCAAATTAATCTTCGTATTAATATCAAATGTATGGCCAAATACAATAGTTGGCATAAATAATATAATAATTAATAATAACCATTTCTTCATACCCTTCACCTATTTTAATTATAGCATACAAAAAACAAAAAAAAGAGTAATAATTTACTCTTATATTTTAATTACATTTACCTCATTACCATGTTCTTTGATAATCTCTATTAAATCTTCTGTTTTTAACCATACAGTAGCAGTATTATCATTAGGATGTATACCAATTATCTTCTTAGGAGATGTAGTAAATGCTTTATCTAAATAAAACTTAACTTTACACTCTTCATCGTTTAATAAGCCAAATGGACTAACACTTCCAGGTATTAATTTAAGTATTAAATCTAGATCATTAGGAGATACAAAACTTAATTTACGAGTATTATAATCATCTTTAAATTTCTTTAAATCTACTCTTTTATCATCTTTTACAGTAATTAAATAATAATTTTGTTTCTTATCATCTCTAACAAAAACATTTTTAGCGTCATATTCTGGATACGGTAAATCTACACTGTCTAACTCTTCCATATTAAAGACAGCTTCATGTTCAGTAATCTCATACCAAACACCCTTCTCCTCTAATAACTTATAAATATCCTCTTTTTTCACTATAACACCTCTCTTTTTCTAGATTATATAGATTATTTCTAAATTTGTAAATAAAAAAGTATATAATCATATACTCTTTATTTTTTCGCAATAAAATGCATTCCTGTATAAACTTTTATTTTCTCTCCAGGCCTATAACATGTATTATCAATACTATTACAATACTTAACTACATTCTTATGCTTCTTAAATACATAGTAACTACCTTCTTCAACTTTATATTTATTTTTATTATGATCATTTACTTTATCAATTGACGTAGTTACCATCCATAATCTTTTACCTTTATTATTAACTTCTACTTTTTTATAATATTCAGGATTAGCTGGAAAAGCTATTAAGTAATATTTAAAGCCATCCAAACTGATAAAATCATGATCTACTAAATATTTACCTTCACCTATTCTTAATCCTTTAAACATATAATAAGGCATGATATCTTTAAAATCACTATATTTATATAAATTATTACTATCTTTAATAAAATTATTTCTAATATTATTTGGCCACGTAATCTTATCAGTAAATCCATATAAATTTGAAATCATCAAAGTTCTATCAGTCGTCAATACATCAGCTGCAATAATATTATAATAACTAGTAGAAATAATATGATATAGTTTTACTCTTTTCTTTATAGTTTCTATTTTAGTAATTTTTACTTTCTTAATCTTACCATTTTCTATCTTTGCAATAGTACTACCTATATTACAAACATTTCTATCTTCTATAGATACAAACATACCAAGATCCATACTATATACAGCATGATCACCACTAGTACTCAATGAAGTACCATCACTAAATGTTGTCTTCTGATAAGAATCAACTACACTAGTTCTCTCTATCCAAATAGGATATTGATAAGTTAATTTACCAGTATTATAGTCCCATACAGCTAGTAAATCATCATATTTAATTTCTTCTACATTCTTATATTTATTATTAGCAAGTAATACTTTAGTACCTTCCACAATACATATAGCATTAGCACTACCACTAATAACTATATCTCCAGTTACATTATTAATAGTAAGACTACCATTATTAGCATTATATGTATAACCACTAGTTAAAGTAACTCCACCCATAGTAACTGTAATTGTCTCAGGTAAATTATATAATAAAGTAGCCGTTAAAGTAGCTGTATAATTACTTCCTATATTTACTGTACTAGCTCCATTAAAATTAATATTATTTAAATTTCTAGTAACGTTAAATACCCATTGATAAGAATTATCACCAGTCATAGAACAATATCCACTAGCCGTAGAACAATTATTAATATCATCACTACTAGCAGTATTACCTAATAAATCTTTACCATATACCTTAAAATTATAAGTATAAGCTTTAGCTTCTGTACTTAATCCATTAATTGTATAATTATTTACATTTCCAACATCAAAAGTATTAATAACTTCATTATCTCTTAAAACAAGTATTGTATAACTATCTATTCCACTAAAATCATCAGTACCTGACCAAGTAATATCAACAGTACCAACTTCATTACTCATATTAGCAACTACATTACTAATCACAGGTGGATAAGAATCTACATATTCTTCATGCTTATCAACAGCTAATGTAATATTTCCAAGACTTAAACTTGGTAACCCAGAAGAAGTAACACTTAAACTAGTAGTATAAGTTTCATCTGGGAATAAAGCATCATCTTTTGCCTTTAAATAAACTATAAACTCTTGTTCTTGAGAATTAGCACTCAATGTAAATGAACCTATAGGAGAACCATTAGAATCTACTACTTCTACTTTATCACTATTACATACAATATTAATTACTCTATTAGATTCATAAGTACTATTAAGACTAATAACAATTCTTTGTAAATTATTATCTTTTATACTTCCTGTAGTAGGACTAATAGAATGTAAACTAAAATCTCCATATGCCTTCTCTACAGAATCAATAGTACCTTCACCAACTACATCATAAATATCACTATCTTTAGAAGGAGTAAAAGTAAAATTAACTCTATAAGTCTTTTCACTTAAAGCATCCAATACATCATCATGTTGAAAATTCTCAACTTCGTATTCTAAAACACCAAGTTCTTCTCCTTCTCCATCAGTAATAGTAAAATTAAAATTAAATGAAGATATTAATCTTTCAAAAAATGTATCATTACTTACAGTAACATCATAACTAGCACTATAAGTAGGATCTTCCTCATCACTTTTTATAAAAGATAAATTAAAATTAATACTATTATCTGTCCAACTAGGTATAGCTTCACTAGTATTAGAAGATAATACTTTTCTAACATTAGTTATTTTAAAACTACCTTGTGTATTCAAGGCAACATTCCCAGATACATTAATAACCTGCGTATATAATGCATACCCAACAGACATAAACATTATAATCGCAACAAAAAAAAGAGAAAGAAATAAACTTAATTTAATATATAAATAATCATTAGTTTTTTTCTTATCTCTTTTCATATTAATCATCCTTTATTAATCATTATTTTCTATCTCTTCTTTATCTAATATATACTCCCAACACATAACATCATTAATAATCATAAATATAGCTTGAGTATGTTTCTTATTTTGATAGTAGTTAATAGGCATTCTAACTTCATTATAAACATCTAATAACTCATTAAAAGAACTAACACTAATTACCTTTAAATCTGAAACATCTGGTAAGTTCTCTATATTAGCAATAATACTATCATGAGTATCAACTATCTTCTTAAGAGTTGCTAAATAAAGATGATCATTCTTATTCTTTATTCTAACAATTATAATAGATAGTATTAATACTAAATCTATTAATATGAATAGAATACCCATAATAATACAACCAAGTTTATATTTACTTACAGAAGTATCTTCTATCAATAGAGACTTATCATTGCTAACAGCGCTCTTATCAATAGATGCCTCTACTGCTTTTTCAAGTAACGGAATACTTAAATTTAACTTAGCTGGAATATTAATCTTATCTTCATAATTATCACCTTTAATTGAACTCTTAATAGACAATTCAATCTTTAATACTCCATCAGTAGAAATAGAATAATCTTTTTTAAAATCTTCTAAAATCTTATTATATTTATTATAATCAATATCCAATACTTCAGATATAACTATACTTTTATTATTATCAATTTTCTTTGTAGTAGGTGCAACTAAATTATACTTCTTACTCCAATAGTATCCACTACCACCATTTGGTTTATTAGCATACACATAAGCATCTAATCTATAAGTATAATCACCATCTACTTTTTCACTAAAATTCAAATTATAATTATAATTAACATTAATATGATCAATTAAACTAGTAATATAAGTACGATTTTCATCTAAGTAAGGAACATCAAAATAATTATTATTCTTTAAATAAACTTTATAATTTAAAGAATTATTTTCTTTATACTTTAAATTAGTATAACTTTTTGTAGTACCAAAGATAATTAGAGCTACTCCAACAATAAATAAAACTGATAATAAAGCAATTCTAATAATCTTATTTACAATTTTCATAGCCTAACTCCTTTCAAATAATTCATTGAAAAATACTGTTGGATAACCCATATACTTAATAATATAATTAACTTTACCAACTACATTTTCATTAGTACTTACAAAGCTATCAACACTATCATTAGCATCTCCTTTAGTAGTAATAGAATATTCATTTCCTTTTTTCTTAATAGATACTACTCTATGAGTAACAATAGTATTATCTTTTTTAAATACTAAAATATCTCCTTTTTTTAATTCGCCAGCATCAATCTTTTCATATATTACAGCGTCACCCCTATTATATAAAGGTGCCATAGAATCTGATGCAATCGCAATCAATCTACTATTAAATATACCAGATACTAACATAACAACCATTAATAACACTATAATAATAGGTATACTAAATACTTTTAAACTATTCTTAGTAATAATTCTTTTGTTTCTATTCTCTTCTACCATAGTTCTATTAACTATATAGAATATAACAAAAGGTGTAAATAGTTTAACAAAAGAATTTAGATAATCACCTAAATTAGGTACTATTGGTAATATATAAATATATAATTTACTAACTAATCTAAATATTAAACTAGCTTTAATATCACTATTATAAGTTAAATATGTACATAGATAATTCTCAGTAATAATCGGTAATACTGTAATACTTATAAAGACAAATACTTTATAAGATGTATTAAGTACACCAATATTTAAATAGAAAAATATTTCTAATAAACTCAACAATATAGTAAATATTAAAGTTGATCTAATATTATCATAATTAAACTTAACTACAATATATCTTAAATACTCAATCAATGTAGTTACTAAAACAATAGGTATTATAGAATATAGTAATGTATTTAAACTATAACTATATCCAGTTGAAAAACCAACTATTAATCCTAATAAGTATATAATAATACCAATAGCCATCAGAACCATTACTACTGTTCTTACTATATATCCAGTATAATAACTTTTATTACTATATTTACCAAAATATAATCTCAAAAATATAACTAAAAACAATAAGAAAGTGATAACTAGATATTTATTCCAATCACTAGGAATCACTTTAATCATTAAATAAAATATTAAGTTAACTATAAATAATAATAATGAAATTAAATAAATAACTTTAATATTTTTTTTCATATTTACTCCTATCTAAATAGGTAATTAACTAACTTGATCATAATCAAATTGAGCAGTCATTGTTATGTTTTGAGCAGTTGAAGGTAATTTAGTAGAATCTTCAGGTGTTAAATAATTAATTCTAACTTTTACAGTAACTTTATTAGATTGTCCTGGATTTAGAGGAATACTTAAGTTATCTGTAGTTTCACTAAACTCTTGTCCATTATAAGTAACTGAATATGATAAATATTCTTTTTGAGCAGCAGTTAATTCAGGTGATAAAGTAATTTTACTTAATTGTGCATTAAAAGTACCATCATTTACTGCATCGATAGTAAATTCTGCATAATCACCAGGTTTAGTTAATCTAGCTCCAAATGATACTGAAGTATCTCCTAATTCTGGAGTAGTTCCAGCAACTAAACTAGAAGCTAAAATATCTACACTTCCATTACTTTTTGCGAATGATGATGTATCCCAATGAATACTCCATTTAGCCGCATCTACTTGTACATTTCCTGTAACTCTTAATGTTTGCGAATATAACGCAAAACCAACTGACATAAATAATATTGCTACTGCTAAAATAGCAATAATTACAGTTTGCCCATTTCTTCTCTTTTCCATAATATCTCTCCTTTATTTTTGTTTTACAATATAATATTATCATTATTATTTTTAAAGTACAACACTTTATAGAAATTTGACCAGTATGTTTACATATTAATTATATACATCAAAATAACTAAAACGATCTATTACCTTATAATTACTCTTAACATACTTTAATAATGCTTTATCTTGATATAAATCATCGTTCTTAATAATAAAATAGCAATTATTTACTTTACACTTTTTATCCAATTCTTTTATAACTCTTTTAGAACCTTTATAACCTAAATTACCATCTATAATAAAATCATATTTATCAGTAGTTAAATTATAATAATTCTTTGTAAAGTACATTATTTCAGTATTACTATATACATTATCTATCTTTCCATCAAAATACTTATATATATCTTTAGAAATATCTACATAACGATCAGGACTTCTCAAGTAAAAAATATCTTTTTCTGTATGAATACTAATCTTAGGAAAACCAGCTATCGTAATACAAATAATAAATACATAAATAAGTAATAAAGGTAAATAATTCTTAATATTTTTACTAATTAAATAAAATATAGGTACAAATGATACAAAGAAATGATCTCCATCAAATATTGGATAAATCATAATTTGAAACATTAATATATATAACAACTCTTTATCCCTAAATCCCTTTTTATAAATACAATAAAAAATATATAAAATACCCATTATTTCAAATAATATAAAGACAAATACATATAAATGATTACTATTATTAAAATCAAATAAACCTAAGAAACAATAATTAATAAAGTCATATAAACCATTATTAATTAAAAAGTATAATAAGAAAACAATAAATGGTATTAAAAATACTAATAAAGTTTTTATCTTTTTCTTACTATATAACAATAATGGTATTACTAATAGTATAAGATTCTGCTTCGTCATAAATATTAATCCAACAAGTAACGCTATTAAATAATCATTATCATATTTTTTATTAATTAATAGAATAACAACTAAAAATAAGCATAAACATAATAAATTATATGGATTAGGATTAAATATCATAATAGATAACATTATCATAAAACTCTTCCAATTAACTAATTTATAAAGAATTAAACCACTAGATGCCATAAGTAAAGAATTAAGTATATGTATAGATATAAACTTAGTACCAAATACTTTTATAAAGAAAGAAGCAATTATAAAGTAAAAAGGTGTTTGTAATACATTAAAATCTCTATAAATAACTAATCCTTTAGCGATATTATTACTAAATCCAAAAGTCCATACTTCATCACAATTAACTGGTGCTAAAACATAACAAAGTATAAAACTAGAAATAAAAAATAATATAAAAACTAAAATATTTGTATAAAAACTTTTACTTTTAAATAAATTAGTCATATTACTCACTTCGCATTCTAAAAAAATTATAACCAATATACTTTTTAAAATCAAGGAACTTTCAATTGACATTTTAATGAAAAAATGATAAAATATGCACTTACACAGGGGTGAATATATATGAATAAAAACTTAAAAATTATAAAGGAAAAATTAAAAAAGAAGCAAAATTTATCTAAAGAAGAATTTGATAAATTATTAAAGAATTATAAATTAACATATGCCGATAAAGAAGAATTAAGTGAGTTTATAATTGATAATAATATTAGTATTACAGAAGAAGATATAGATGAATTTGCATATGAAGAAAGAGAAGTTACAAAAGAAGAATTAGATAGTATTGAAGAAGAGTTTGATGAACAAGAATTAAATGATGAAGCATTTGCTGCTGATTCTAGTGCTATCAGATTATATTTAAAAGAAATAGGAAGAGCTCAACTATTAACTGCTGAAGAAGAAATAGAATTAGCTAAACGTATTCAAAATGGTGATGAAGACGCTAAAAAGAAGATGACTGAAGCTAACTTAAGATTAGTAGTATCTATAGCTAAAAGATATGCTAATAAAGAGAATCTATTAGATTTAATTCAAGAAGGAAATATAGGCTTAATGAAAGCCGTAGAAAAATATGACTATACTTTAGGTTATAAATTCTCTACCTATGCAACTTGGTGGATAAAACAATCAATTACAAGATCATTAGCCGATCAATCAAGAACTATTAGAATTCCTGTTCATCTACATGAAACAATATTAAAGATCAATAGATTAGAACGTAACTATGCCTTTGAACATAACGGCTCTGAAATGCCAATAGAAAAATTAGTAGAAGCATTAAATACAGAATACAATAAATATGATGTAGAAAAAGTAAGAGAGATTAAAAAATATGCTAAAAGAATCGATATAACTTCATTAGACTTGCCAATTGGTGAAGATAAAGAAACTACTCTACTTCAAATGGTAGAAGACTCAAACAATCTAGAAGATGAAATAATGAAAAATGTAATTCATAATGAATTAATTAAGACTATTGAAGAAAGTACTTTAACTGAAAGAGAAAAAGATGTTGCCCTAAGACGTGGTGGTGTTAATGGAAAAAGAGAAACCCTTCAAGAAATAGCCGAAGATTATGGAGTTACAAGAGAAAGAATTCGCCAAATCGAAGCAAAAGCTTATCGAAAACTAAGAGGTAGATCAACTGGACC
>CACXFY010000053.1 GCA_902767005.1 uncultured Erysipelotrichaceae bacterium | reverse complement strand
ATTAATATTTGTCTCTTGTACAATATCAGTACTACCCCATTTATTTTCATGAACTGAAGTAATATTACCATCCTCATCACAAGTAATTCCTTCAGCATAATAATAATCCATCTCTTTTTGTCCAACAAACTCTAAATGCCCATCATCAGTAATCTTATACTTCTTTAAACAAGATTTAGTACCATATGAAGAATTAGAGCCACCATAAGATTGAGCTGTAATTAAATACTCTTCACCAGTAACAGGATCAGTATAGAAACATATACCTTGAACAGCAATAGGCAAATCATCCTTAAAGACTTCTCCTTCAGTAGTTATAGTACCATCATCATTATACTTTAACTTAAATCTAACTAACTTACCAGTATAATCAAAAGTAGCAACATAAATACATCCATCATGATATGTACAAGTAGCGCTATTAGCATTCTCATCATCTAAATAATCTCTAATATTAATATCACAAGGAATTTCAATAGATTCAGTATTAGTCTTTTTTCCTTCACTTTCATCATCAGAAAAATTCAAAATTGGTTCTTTTTCTTTAACTCTTCTCATAGCTTTCATTAATGCTTCGTAGTCATATGCCTTTACTTTACCACTTTTATCAGTAACATATAATACTGAATGTTCTTCATCTAAAGCAGCTCCTCCAACATGTGCATCTGTTGGTAAAACTATTACGGCAATAAGTTCTTTAGTTTCTTTATCATAAATATATAATCTTGATTTTTTCCCATTTTTATAAGCACTAATTATTAATTCATTTTCACTTTCAGTCTGTCCTTGTGGAGTATAACCATCTTTCTTAATTTCTGAATAATCAGTTCCAGCACCATTACTTAATAATAATCCATTTTTATCAACCAAACCATTTCCTACTTCAGGAAAAGCACCATTAGCACTATTATTTAATACTTCATTATCATTTAAATTAAATTCTTCAGGCAACCCATCAGATGCATTTATATTAAAATCATTTTCTTGTAAAAAGACAGCTGCTTTCATATCTTTTTTTTGTTCAATACTAATATTGGAATTCATACTAATATTTCGATTTTCAATAGTCATCTAATAATCACCTCATGAAATTATTCTATCATAAAAAAAGAAATAGTGAAATATCACTATTTTCCTTTTTTTTCTAATTTAGCAATAACATCTTTTGTTACTGAAATAGTCTTTTCTTTAACTTCTTCAGCAGCATCTCTTAAGATAGGAGTTCCTTTATCAATAGCTAATTCTACTAATTCTTGAGTCTTCTTTTTTAATTCTGCTGCTTTCTTCTTAGCAATACTTAAAGCTTTTTCCTTATCTAAGTCTTTTAATTCTTCTTTTATTTGTTCTACTTTTTCATCAAATTGAGCTTTAACTTCTTCTTTATCAATCTTCTTAATTTGTTTAATTAAGTCATCCATCTTGTCTTTTAAATCAGCTCTTAATTCACTACCTTTTTTAGGTGCAAATAAAAGTCCTAGTCCAGCTCCAATAGCAGCTCCAAATACAAATTTTCCTATTCCTTTTTTACTCATAGAAATCATCCTCCTCTTCATATTTTTTTCTTCTATTTAATACTCTATTTATTGTCTTAGAAATAGAGCTAAATACACTATTACTTACAGTAGCAATACCATCAGTTGCTTTATCAATTACTTCAAATAATGAATTAAATGAATTTACTTTTTCTTCTACATTATCAACTACTCTATCCACTTTATCTAATATTTTTATTAGACGTAAGCCTAAAATAATTAATACAACTAGAAGAACGATTGCTACTACATATAAACATATTGGTAAAAATGAACTTAAAAATTCCATATGACCTCCTATTCCTCCTGATACATAGAATCTATTAAGTCAAATAGATTATCATCTGCATCAAGAACTTCATTTTCTTCTTTCTTTTCTTCTATTTCTGGAACCTCTTCTTTAGGTTCTTCAACTTCTTCTTTTTTTTCTTCTATAGGTTCTTCTTTAAGTTCTTCATGTTCTTCTTCTACCTCAGGCTCTTCCTTTACCTTCTTACTAGTACTTCTCTCTTTACTAGCATCCATATAATCTACATTATACTCTAAACCTAAATCAGAATAATATTCTAAAGCATCTCCCATTGTTACATCTTTAACAAAAGGTTTATCTTGCTCTTCAGATAAATCTACCAAAACATTTTCTTCTTCGTTAACTTCTTCAACTAATTCTGGTTTTTCCTCTTTAACTTCATCATTGATGTCTTCCTCTATTTCTCTTTCAATGTCATCACTTAAAGATCCATATGCTTTCTTTCTAACATCTTCAATACTAACGTTACCTCTAGCATAACTACTAGTTAAATGTACTTCTTTTTTTTGAACAACATCTTCTTTACGATAATTCTTATCTAAAATACCATAAATTGGAGAAATAATTGGAGAAGGTTTAAATCCTGTTTTTTCTTCTTTCTTCTCGTATAAACCATATTCTTGTACCTTTACTTCTTCTTGTTTTATACCATATGGCATACTTTCCCTTTCTTTAGGTCTAACAGTTTGATAATAAGAATATCTCTCTTCCCTATACTTATCAATATATGGTTCTCTTTCTTCCGGTTTCTCCTCAACTACCTCTTCTTTTGGAGAAGCAATTGGTACCTCTGGTACATCATAATCTTCTTCAACTCTATAATCGTCATCATCATCCATCATTAAGAACTCTGGAGTTTGTGGTCTTAGTTTTGGTTCATCATCTAATACCTCTTCAACTACCTTTTCCTTAACAACATCATCCTTAGGGCGTATTTCGAAATCTTCATCTCTTAATTCTTCCTCTTCAATCTCTTCAACACGTTCCTCCCTACCAGGTAAGACAATCTTTTTAGCTATTGGTTTAGGATCATTATCAATTTTCTCTTTTTTAGGCTTAACCTTTTTTTCTTTTTTAGGTTTTTCTTCTACTTCTACATACTCCTCTTCAAAAAGAGCATCTTTTAGTTTAGATATTAAACCCATAGACTCACCTCTTTTAGCTATTCTAAGGACAATTCAATTTTTTCATCTTCAATATCTTTATTATAATCATCAGTTTCATACTTAGAAACTACATCCAAGAAATTAGTTGGAGTCTTAGCTTTAAATAAAGAGAAAGCTTCTTCTTTATAACTTAATACATTCTCTCCTACTAAACTTTCAAGAATCTTATCATTAAATTTAATTGTTCTTAAAACACAACACATATTATTAATAGCTTCTGTCAAATTATCTTCACTAACAAAAGCTTCAATTTTAGAATAATTATATACAAATTGTATAAAGAACTTACCTTTTATTTTATTTATTTGTAAATAACCAGTCTTTCCATTATAATTTAATTTCTTAGAAAAATGTACATTCTTATCTTCTTTATAGTTATTCTTTTCTTTATGATAATAACTAATAACATCTACATACAAATAATACTTATTATTATATTTATCACTAAGTATTGCATTATATTCTTCTTTATTATCAAATTTTAATCCTTTTGGAAGATAATACTCATAACCTTCAAAATATACGTTATGTAAATTTACTTTTTCATTAAGTAAAGTACTTACATTTTTACTAATATTTTTATCATCCAATTTATTAATACTACATCCTGCTAATAAAACAGCGGAGATAGAGAGTAAAACAAGTAATTTCTTCATATTTCACCTACTCTTAATTCATTATATCAAACTTTTTGTAAAATTAACACACTTTTGATAGCTTTTACTATTTTAGACATAGTTCTATCAACACTTTAATTATATTATGATTTATCTTTTATCGCAACAACAGAATATATAGGATTTCCAATACTTACAAACTTATCCTCATACTCTGTAGTTACTAAATCATCTTCACTACTATGTAAATCAAAACTAATATTATTTAGCTTATAACCATATTCACTAAATGACTCCAAAGAATATATATATAAATCTCTATTATCTGT
>CACXFY010000052.1 GCA_902767005.1 uncultured Erysipelotrichaceae bacterium | reverse complement strand
TTTCTTTTAAAATTAAGCCATCTGGAAAGTACTGGAATTTGTTTGTAGACAACCTTGACAGTGTCTAAAAATGTACAAAAAATAAAATGTTTGCAATTGCAAACTTTTTTTGTTATCATTAATATAGATTATAGAATAGAGGGAGTAGATTTTAATGTTTGAACTATCTTGGTTTTTATCTTTACCAGGTATTTTATTAACTGGTGGAGTTGTATTATTAATAATAGCTTTAGTTATGTTATTAGTTACTCAAAAGAAAGGAAAGAAAGCTAATAATCCAGCGGATGCACCAAATACTACGGTGACAACTGATGCAACAGCGCCAGCTGCAGTTGCTGACCCTAATGCAGTAGCACCAGTTGCAGTTGATCCAGCTGCACCTGCTGTAGTTGATTCAAGTGTTGCTCCAGAAGTTGCAGCAGCACCAGTTGCGGTAGATCCTAATGCAGCTATGGCTATGCCAGCTGATATGAATGGTGGAGTTCCAGTTGTTGATCCTAGTGTCGTTGCTACTTCAGTAGCTACTGTTGATACTACACCAGTTACAGTAGAAGCACCAGCAACACCTGAGGTTGCAGCTCCAGTAGCAGAAGTTCCTACAATGGATGCTAATGCAGTAGCTGAAGCACCAACTGTTACACCAGAGGTAGCACCAGCAACTCCAGAAGTAGTTCCTGCACCAGCAGCACCAGAAGTTGCTCCAGCAACACCTGAGGTTGCAGCACCAGCTGAGCCAGTTATTTATGGAGGAGCAGATCCAGCTGCACCAGTTGCAGTAGAACCAGCTCCAGCTGCACCAGCAGAACCAGTTATTTATGGTGGAGCAGATCCACTTCAAAATACACAATCAATTCCGATTGTACAAGCTATTGCTGAACCTACAGTAGCACCAGCTGCACCAGAAGCAGTTGCTGCACCTGCAGTTCCAGAAGTAGCACCAGTTGCACCTGAAGTAGTTCCTGCACCAGCAGCTCCAGAAGTTGCTCCTGCACCAGTGCCTCCTGCACAATAAATTAGTATATAAGACAATATTAATTATTGTCTTTTTTTATGCTATAATAGAGTTGTGATAAGATATGAAAAAGAATAAGAAAAAGAGTAATGAAAAATTATATATATTTGGAACGGTACTATTACTAATAGTTATCTTTATTTATGGAATGTTTTTATTAACTAAAAATGATAATGATATTTTATTAGATAATACTAGGACTATTGTATATACCTCTTATGAAAATAAAGATTTAGAAAAGTCTGTACCAGCTATTAATGTAAAAAAAGTATCTGAAGAACTTAATAATAATATTAGTCAGTTAGTTACTCCATATTTGAATAAAGAGAATAATAAAGTATATTATAAGTATCAAGTTAATGGTAATATATTATCTTTGATTGTTATTGTTGAAGATTTTGCAGTAGAGGGTACTTTAGATGTAAAGTTTGAGGCATATAATATTGATTTAGTTAAATTAAAAGTATTGAGTAATGACGAAGTATTAAAGATGTTTGGTTTAGATATTAATTATATAGATAAAGTATTAAATGATAAGTTTAAACTATTTTATGAAGAAGGAATTAAAAGTAATAGTATTGATAGAAACATTAGTTATGAAGAATATTTACGAATGCATAATATTAGTAGTTTTCGTGATAATATTTATTTATATATTAACAATAGTAAATTAAACGTCTATTTGGATTATGATTTTTGGGCTGACAAAGAAGCAGGTTCTTTTTTGGCAAGTATTGGATATGTATTTGAGGTTGAGTAATATGGGATTAGTTTTAAGTTGTAGTAATAATTTAGGTAATTGTTGTCAAGATAAAGGATTAATGTCTATTCTTAGTTCAATATCTAATATGATTCAAATAATACAAATAGTTGTACCAATTGTATTATTATTAATGATATGTGTTCAATTATTACAAATGGTAATGAATCCAGAAGAAAAAAAGAATAAGAAGAAAATGCTTAATCAATTTATTGCGGCAGTAGTAGTATTTTTTATACCAATGTTAATTAATTTAACTGTTGGGATGATTGATAGTACGAATGTTAATTTTGTTTCTTGTTTGAAAGAAAGTAGAAATATTAAATTGAGTAGTAATGTTACTTATATTAAAAGTAATGATGATAAGAGTAAAATGATTATTGGTAATGATACATATGAAAAAGGTGATGAGAAGAAGAGTGATGATAATAATGGGGCAACTACTCCAGGAGAGAAGATTACAGCTGGTGAAGCTACTGTAGGTGATAATGGGGTTAAAGTAAGAGAAAACATTTATCATAAAAAAGCTAGTATTACTAGAAAAGTAAATCGTCAAGATGTTGTCAATTATGCATTATCTTGGAAAGGTAAATTATCTTATTCATTTGGAACAACTAAAGAGTTAAGACCTGGTGGCACTTGTGATTGTTCACAATTTGTATATCAAGTGTTAAAACACTTTGATGCGATTGAAAGTCAAGCTCCTTCAGTATATTGTAGTATGTGGGGATCTGGAAGTGTAAAGGGAACAACACTTTATTCTGATATTAGTAAGATAGGTCCTGGAGATGTAGTATATAAATATTACAGTAAATATGCTCAACATGTTGAAATATATTTAGGTAATAATCGTTCTGTCGGTTGCAACAGCGGTAAAGGTGTAAATGAAGGTGGAAATGTTAGTAAGTATTTTGAAACTTTTATACATCTTGATGCATATGATTAAAGAGTATTAACTATACTCTTTTTTTTATGTTATAATAATTATAGGTGATAATATGAAGAAAATTTCTATTCTCTCATTACACTTAGGCTATGGGGGTATTGAGAAAAGCATAGTTGCTTTGGTTAATTTATTATGTGAAAAATATAAGGTTGAGATTGCTTGTTCTTATAAATTATATGAGAAGAGTGTTTTCCCTATTGATAAGAGAGTTAAAGTTAAATATTTAACTAATGATATAAGACCAAATAGGGAAAGTTTTAAAGAAGCAGTAAAGAATAAAAAAATAGTAGATACTATTAAAGAAGCTAATTATGCTGCGAAAGTATTAAGACTTAGAAAAAGGACAATGGTTAATTATATTAAGAAATGTGATGCTGATATAATTATTTCTACAAGAGATATATTTGATGAATGGTTAGGAGATAATGCTCGTGAGGGTGTTATTAAGATAGGTTGGGAACATAATCATTATCATGATAATTTAAAATATGCTGATACTGTTACCAGAAGCTGTAAAAAGTTAGATTATTTAGTATTAGTATCTAAAGCATTAAGGGATTATTATTCTGCCAGATTAAGTAAATATGGATGTACTTGTGTATATATTCCTAATATTATTGATAAGATGCCTAAATATATTGCTCCATTAGAAGCTAAAAGATTAATTAGTGTAGGTAGATTATCTAAAGAAAAAGGACAATTAGATTTATTAAAAATCTATAAATCTTTACATGAAAAATATCCTAGTTGGACTTTAGATATTATAGGTGATGGAGTAGATAGAGAAAAATTAGAAGATTATATTAAAGAAAATAATCTTACTAAAAGTGTAAAGTTACATGGTTATCAAGATAAAGATTATATTGATAAGATGTTACATGATTCTTCTATTTATTTAATGACTTCATATACTGAATCTTTTGGTATAGTATTAATTGAAGCTATGAGTCATGGTGTTCCATGTATTGCTTTCTCTTCAGCTGAAGGAGCAAGAGAATTAATAAATAGTGGAGAAAATGGCTATTTAATTAAGAATAGAAATTTTGAGATGTTTGAAAAGAAAATAATAGATTTAATTGAAGATAAAGAGGGACGTAAAAATATTGGTAAAGTGGCTCGTAATGGAGTTAAGAAGTATACTGGAGAAGTAGTTAAGAACGATTGGTTTAATCTTCTAGAAAATGGTGATTTAAATGAGTAAAAAACGTGTTTTATTTATTGCTAGTACTGGTGGTCATTTAAATGAGTTATTACAATTATCTCCAATGTTTAAAGAACTTGATTATCATTTAATTACAGAGAAAACTAAATCTAATATGTATTTAAAAGATAAATATAAGAATAAAGTTAATTATTTAATATATGGTACTAAACATCATATGTTAACTTATCCTTTTAAGTTACTAGCTAATTGTTTTATTAGTTTATATTTATATTTAAAAATACATCCAGATTATATTATTACAACTGGTGTTCATACAGCTGGTCCTATGTGTTGTATAGGTAAAATATTTGGTAGTAGAGTTATATATATAGAAACATTTGCTAATATGGTTACTAAGACAGCAACAGGTAAATTATTATATCCAATTAGTGATAAGTTTATAGTACAATGGGAAAGTATGAAAGATTTATATCCTAAAGCTGACTTTGGGGGGTGGATTTTTTGATACTTGTTATATTAGGTACACAAGATAAAGTGTTTCCAAGGTTATTAGAACTTGTCGATAAAGAAATAGAAAAAGGGAATATTAAAGATAAAGTAGTAGTTCAAGCTGGTCAAACTAAATATGAATCTCCTAATATGGAAATATTTGATTTAGTTCCAGCACCAGAATTTGATAAATTAATGGATGAAGCAGATCTTATTATTACACATGGTGGGGCTGGATCTATACTTGGCGCAATAAAAAAGGGAAAGAAAATAATAGCTTGTGCTAGACTGGCTAAATATAAAGAACATCACAATGATCATCAAAAACAAATAATAGGTGAATTTAAAAAACAAGGTTATTTATTAGAATTAGAAGATGGTGATGATTTAAGTAAGATATTAAAAGATATTAAGAAATTTAAACCAAAGAAATTTACTTCTAATACTAAAAATATGATTAAATTACTTAATAATTATATGGATAGTGATAATCATATTTCTTGGTATAATAAATATAAAGAAGTATTACTTTATTTATTCTTTGGTGGTTGTACGACATTAGTAAATATTATTTCTTTTAATCTACTTAGATTGATACATGTTGAGTTTAATACTAGTAATGTACTGGCTTGGGTTTTATCAGTATTGTTTGCTTATATTACTAATAAAGTATTTGTTTTTGAGAGTAAAACGCATAATAAAAAAGATGCAGTTAAAGAAGCTTTTAGTTTCTTTGGATTTAGAGTTTTATCATTAGTGATGGATTTAGCATTTATGAATATTACAGTAATGTTGTTAGGCTGGAATGAATTCTGGATGAAGATATTAAGTAATATTATTGTTATTATTGCTAACTATGTATTTAGTAAAGTATTTATATTTAAAAAGAAGGACTAGGTGATATTATGAATAATAAAGGTTTTACAATGATTGAATTGTTAGCTGCTGTTCTTATACTAGGTATACTAGCAACAGTTGCTTTACCAAATGTATTTAGGATAATGACAGATAGTAAAGCGGATAAGTATATAGATGATGCTAAAAAATTAATTAGTAATGCTGATTATAAAATGAGAATTAATAGTGCTTATATAACTAAGCCAGCATCTGGTAGATGTATCGCTATGACAATGTCTTATTTAGATGGACCTGAGTTTGATACTGCACCTGAAGGTGGTCAATATAATAGAGAATATAGTTATGTTCTTATAAAGGCAGTAGATGGAAAAGGTAAATATGAATATACTGTTTCTTTAGTAGAAGATGTTAAAGCTGGTAAAACTGATAAAAGTGGTAAGGTAATAGAATCTACTAAGAGTAGTTTTAAAGGTATTACTTTAGCCAAACAAGCTGATTTAAAAAAGAGGAGTGCTAGGTCTTTAGTAGAAGGTATACCAAAGGATGTTATAAAATTATATAATGAAGGTGGATGTACTGTTAGTAACTTATATTCATTAGATCCAGATGAGGCAGAGAAAAGACCTGGTACATAAGGGTGTACAATTATTAATGATAAAGAAACAATACTAAGTATTGTTTTTTTATGTACAAAAAATAAATTGTTTGATAAAATTATTATAGTAGGTGATGATATGAAAAGAGTAGCTTATGTGCTTTTATTAATTAGTATTATTATGATTGTTAGTGGCGGAGTTAGTTCTTTTTTGAGTGGTATTAGAAAAGATAGAGAAGCTACTTATAATAGAATGGCTGATGTTTCTGATTCTTTTGAAGAGTTTAGTACTGAAGTTAGTTTATTTGAAGATTATAGAGATAGTCTATATGAAAAGTATTTAGCTAATTTGACATATGATAATATGAAGAAAAATGATATTGTTATTAAGAAGGAATTAACTGCTTTTGAAGAGATGGTTGATTCTATTAATAATAAAACTAAGACTCTAGAGACTTTATGTGATGATGTATATTATCCAGATAGTAGTATAAATAATAAATGTAGTAATTATAAGAATATATATGAACAAGTAAATAATTATTATGTATTAGATATTAAGACTTATAATGATAATATTAAGAAATATAATGATTATCAAAAGAGTAAGAAGAGTAATCTTTCTTTAAAGAAATTTACTACTAAAAAGGACTATATTGATTATAATGAAGATGGAAAAATAGAAGGAAAAGATGAGTAAAATTAGGAAAAAGTGGTCTAAAAAGAAAATAATACTTACGGTATTTGGTAGTTTATTTATTGTAGGTATAGGAAGCTTTCTATTCCTTTTTTATGGTCCTTGGGATGGTTTCAGAAATTTTTGGATTACTAGTGCAATGACAACTATGAATCACAGATATTTAGCCGAGTGGTTCTATAGTGATGAAACAATTAATGAAGTGTTAAAGGCTAATAGTATTATAGAAGTAAATGAGGTTACTGATACAAGTTTAATTAAGTTTAGAAAGTATACAACTTCTATTTATAAGAATGAATATGAAAGAGAAATATTGGTTCATGATAAAGATGCTGTATATAAGTTAATTAATATAAAAGGTAAAGGATATAATGGTTATTTGGTAGCAATATATGATCCTTCAAGAGTACATGTTGCGACTACGGCTTATTTAGGAAAAAGAGGGGAGAATATCTTAACTGTTTCTAAAAGAGAGAAAGCTTTAGTGGCAATGAATGGTGGTGGTTTCTATGATCCAGATTGGAATAGTAATGGAGCATTACCACATGGTACGGTAATAATTAATTCTAAAATTGTAAGTAGTTATGATGATGCTAGAATGGGTGGAGGCTTTATTGGATTTGATAAAGATGATAAACTTGTTTTAGGTAGAATGAGTGATAGACAAGCATTGAATATGGGGTTACGTGATGCGATAGAGTTTGGTCCATACTTAATAATAAACGGAAAGAGAAGTTTTGTTAGAGGTAATGGTGGATGGGGTATTGCTCCTAGAAGTGCCATTGGTCAAAGACAAGATGGAATAGTTTTATTTTTAGTAATTAATGGTAGATTAACTACTAGTATAGGTGCTGATATGGTAGATCTATGTGATATTATGGAAAACTATGGCGCTTATAATGCTGCGAACTTAGATGGTGGTAGTTCTTCAGAATTAGTTATTAATAATAAGATAATTAATACACCAGTTGCTGGTGGAAAGAATGGACTAAGAGATATGTCTACTTTCTGGGTAGTTAAGTAGGTGATTATGTGATTTTGTATGATATTAATAAGACATGTATGGATACTGCTTTAGCGAATATTATGGCAGTTTTTAGAAATATTCTAAATATTATTCATATAATAGGTCCAATAATATGTTTAATTAGTCTTATTATTGTCTTTACAAAAATGATGATGAATCCAGACGATAAGAAGCTAGTTAAAAGTATTAGAATTACTTTAATAGCTCTTGTCGTTTTATTTTTTATTCCATATATTACTAATGTTGTCATGGTTATGTTAGATGATAGTTTTAGTTTTAGTAAGTGTTGGAATTATAGTGAAAGTGTTTCTTTTTCTGGAGGTTCTTCTTATATTAGTTTAAATAATAAAGAAGCTAAAAAGTTTTATACTGATCCAAGTGAATATGAAAAAGGTGATGAAAAGAAAACAGATGAAGGGGGAACTACTAAATATACTGGAATAGGATTAGGCGCAGTAAAACGTATCTCAATATCTTATAATGTTAAAGATAAAAAAGGTAGATGTGGAAAAGGTAGAGGAGATAGATGTGCTGAAGTTGCGACAGTAGAATATGAGAATAGGACAGTAGTTTATTATATGGGTTATCAAAATAATTCTGGTTTGGAAGGCGGAAGTTGTAGAGCTCATGCTTTTACTTGTGGAATGAATGCTGTTAATAATACATATTATTCAACATTAGATTTACAAAATTATATGGTATCTCTTGATGGAAAAAGAGTGTTTAAAGGAAAGAAAAAATATAATAGTGCAATTAATCATTTTGGTGTAAATGCTAAAGCATATTTTGAAGAAACTAGTATAAAACAATCTTATGTTTTAGCAAAACAAGCTCTTGCGAATGGGCAACCAGTTATGATATTTGTTGCGCATGATAAATGTAGTGATTTAGCTGGTAGTCATCATGCTTTATTATTACTAGGTTATGATAATTCGGGAAATGTTATTTTCTTAGATAGTTGTTCTAGATATAGAAGTGCTAAAAAAAGAAACTTGGAGCAATTAATACTTGGATGTATGTCTGGAGATGGAATAGCTCATAATTGGATGAGGATGGTAATATTTTCTTTTTAGGAGGTAAAATATGTTAATACTTGATATAGCTAAAACTTGTAATGATCCTGCTCTTGGTAGTATTTTATCTTCTGTAAAGAGAATGGTAGATATTATACAAATAGTTGGACCAATACTTGCTATTATAGCTTTAATAATACTAGTATCAAGAATGGTAATGAATCCAGAAGATAAGAAAGCTCCTAAACAAATAAGAAATTGGTTAACAGCTTTATTGTTTTTGTTCTTTATACCAATGCTTGTCAATCTTACTATGGGTGCTTTAGGAGAGAGTTTTACTATTAGTTCTTGTTGGGGTTCTACTAGTAGTAATTTGGGAAGAAGTAGTTATATTGATCCATATAGTGGAAAAGAAAGAACAAAGTTTGTTACTGATACAGAGTATGAAAAAGGTGATGAGAAGAAGACAGATAATGATACATCAGCCACTTCAGGTTTAGGACCAGGTAATAGTAATATTGGGACAAGATTCTTTATTGGAGATTCTAGAACAGTACAGATGTATTGCTATTTACATGATGATTGGAATGGTTCTACTGTTTCACGTTTAGCATCTGGACTTAGTGAGTCAAATGGAGATGTATGGTCTAGTAAAGGTGGTATGGGTCTTAGTTGGATGCAGTCAACAGGAATACCAAATGTCGAAGCTAATTTTAAGAGTGGTACAGCTGTAATTATTTTAATGGGAGTAAATGACTTGTCAAATATTAATAATTACATTAGTTATTTAAATAGTAAAGCTAGTACGTGGACTAGTAATGGAGCTAATGTTTACTTTGTATCTGTTAATCCTACTAATGGTAGTTATAGTCATATGACTAATAGAATTAATAGTTTTAATAGTCAAATTAGAAATCTAAATGGAGTAAAATATATAGATACAAATAGTTATTTAAATAGTGTTGGTTTTACCGCAACAGATGGATTACATTATGATAAAGCTACATATAAAAAGATATATGACCATGTAGTTAGTAATCTATAAAAACTTATTAATAAAAAGAGGAAGAGGCTCTTCCTTTTTTATTTAATGTTTGCTATAATTTCAAGTGTACGAGGTGTGTTATGGCTAAAAAGAAGAAGAAAAAAACTGTACTTAGAACAGGAGAATTATTTTTTTGTGTAATAAGTTTATTAATAATGATAGCGATTGGTTTATATTTTGCTGGTAGAAGTCTTTATTATTATAGTAAGCAAAATGTAAAGATTAGAGAAGAAGCTATGACTTTAAATGGTATGATTATGAGTACTTATAAGGTTACTAAAGAAGAAAATGGATTGCATCAAGATACTGATGGTTATTATTTTAAAGGTAAAGTAGCTAATAACTATGTTAAGTATGGTAATAGATTATTTAGAGTAATTAGAATTAATACTGATGGTACTATTAAGGCTATTAGTGAAGATATATCTGCTACTTATATGTGGGGAGATAAAGATAGTTATAAGGATTCTATACTTAATAAATGGTTAGATTATAATGATTTATACTATGTAGGAGTATATTATAATACATTACCTAATCCGGAAAAGTACTTGGTTAAAACAAAATATACGGAAGATACTTTAGATGGTAGTAAAGTTAAAACTGGTAAAGATAAGTATTCTTCTTATGTTACAACTTTAGGTATTAAAGATTATAGTACTGCTGATGGTAAGAATAGTTTTATCAATATTAATAAGTCTTATTGGATAATAGGACATGATAAAGATAATTCTAATTTATATGTAGATACTGATGGTAGTATTACTCCAACTACGACATATGAATCTTATGGTGTTAGAGCTGTTATTACTTTTAAGAAGAATATAGAAGTAACTGGTGGTAATGGTAGTGCAGATGATGCTTTTAATATTAAACTTGGTGATGACGCTAATAAAGTTGGTAGTTATGTAAAGCTTGGTGATGATATCTGGAAAGTATATTTTGAGAATAAAGATACTTTAAGATTACATTTAGATAAGGTTTTATATAATAGTAGTTATAGTGATACTGGAAGTATATATGATCCAAAAGAATTTGGTAGTATTGCTTATAAGTTAAATGGTGAATTTATAAATAGTAAGAGTTATAAAAACACAATAATTAATGATTATTATTATACTGGAGAAATGAGTCCAGATACTGATTATGATTATATAGAGTTTTATCATAAAAGTGTTTTATGCAAAGTAGGATTATTAAATATATTTGATTATCATACTGACAATATGGATAATTACTTTTATATGACTACTACTAGTGGTGTTGGTAGTATGATATTTGTTAATCATAATGATGGTACTTTAGAAGATGCTTCAGTTCAAGATAGTAAAGGAGTAGTACCTGTTGTAACGATTAAGAAAGCTAGTATTAAAAGTGGTTCTGGTACTAAGGATGATCCATATAAGATATAAAGCTACAGTAGTAGCTTTTTTTCTTGTATAATTTTGTTTTTTTATGTATAATTATCTAGAGATGTATTTGGAGAGAGATATATGGCTAAAACTAAAAAGAAGAAGAGATTACGTTTAAAACTTAGTAAAATAACAATATTGATCTTTTTATTAGATTTATTAGTTATAGATGGTTTAATACTTATTAATAATGAGAATTTTAAAGCTTTTTGGATACCTACAGCTATGACAACTATGAAACATAAGTATTTAGCTTATACTTTATATGATGAAGATACTGTTAATAAAATTATGAGTGAAAACTATATTGAACAAGTTAATGAAGAGATTAATTTAGATGATATAGTTATTGGTGGTAATAAGAAGAGAAAGCTTACTAGTAAGTATGAGAAAGAGTTATTTGCTAAGGATGCAGGTAATGATGTATATAAAACTATTAGATTAGTTGAACCTAAATATAAAGGTTGGTTAATAGGAGTATATGATCCAGCAGATGTAGAACTTGCAGTTAGTAGTAAATTAGGTAGAGCTGGACAATCTGTTAATACATTAGTTAAGAATAATGATGGACTAGTTGGTATTAATGGTGGTGGGTTCGAAGACTTAGATGGATGGGGCAATGGTTCTGTTCCATATGGTACTATTATTAAAGATAGTAAGGTTATTTGGACTCATAGTGGTGGTTCTGGTGGTTTAATTGGATTTACTAAAGATCATAAAATGTATTTAACTAGTAAGAAACCAGAAGTTGCGATTAAAGATGGAATGGAAGAAGCTGTTGAATTTGGACCATTTTTAATAGTTAATGGAAAAGTATCTAAGATCCATGGTGATGGTGGATGGGGTACTGCTCCTAGAAGTGTAATTGCGCAAAGAAAAGATGGTGTAGTATTATTACTTATAATTGAAGGTAGACTTCCAGGTTATAGTACAGGTGCTACTATGAATGATGTTATTGAAGTATTACTTAGATATAAAGCATATAATGCTGCAAACTTAGATGGTGGAGCATCTAGTACTATGTCAATTGAAGGAAAGTTATGGAATAGACCAAGTGCTGGAGGAGAATATGGTGGTAGAACTGTATCTAATGCTTGGATAGTTACTAATAGAAGTAATAAACCAGCTAAAGCTCCAATAAAAACAAGTTTTAAGTAGAACAAAGTTCTACTTTTTTGTGGTATAATTTTTTTGAGTGTGATATGTATGGCTAAGAAAAGAAAAAGAAAATTAAAGAAAAAAGTAATATTTATATTATTATTTTTAATTATTATTGGAGCTGGTTTAGGGTTTACGATAAAGTATTTTGAAAAAGAACATAAACAAGCAATTATTAATGATAGGAATAAAAGAATTAGTGAAATTAAGAAACATTATAGTGAGATAGTAAAAGTAGATTCAGATACTAAGTTGTATTCTTTTAATAAGAAGTCTTATAAAGAAGCTGGAAGTATCAGTAAAGATACTTTGATAAAGTTGGATAAGATTAAGGTTAATAGTGATACTAAGTATTTTAAGATTATGGATACTGACTATTATATTTCTTATGATAAAGTTACTCCAAGTAAAGAGACTATTGTAATTAATGATCGATATAAAAATTATTTATTATTTAATGAAAATATTAAGAGTAAGAATCCTGTTAAATTATATAAAAGTGATAAGGTTATATATACTTTAAATAAGACTTTAGATTTACCAATAATTAAGAAGGATGATTTAGGATATTATGTAGAATATTTTAATGAATTATATTTAATTAAAAAAGAAGATGTTGAGAGTACTTATCAAAAGAATAATACTAATGAAGTTGAAAGTACTAGTGTTCCTGTTACTTGTAATCACTTTATTTATTTAGAAGGAGATAAAACTTGTAATGAGATTATTTGTCACTCTGAGAAACAGATTAGAGAAGAGTTTAATTATTTAAGAGAGAATAAATACTTTACTTTAACAACAACAGAACTTAGAGAATGGATTGAAGGTAAGATTAGGTTACCAGAGAAGAGTATTTTAATTACTATTGATGATGGAGCTAGGGCTTGGAACTTTATTCCATTATTAGAGGAATATAAATTGAATGCTACATTATTCTTAATAACTGGTTGGTATGATTTAGATAGATTCCAATCTCCATATTTAGAGCTTGCATCACATACTCATGATTTACATGTAGGTGGTAAGTGTCCTGGGGGACAAGGTAGTGGACTTAAATGTTTAGATAAGAAGTTTTTACTTGAAGATTTGAAAAAGAGTAGAGATAAATTACATGGTACTGAAGCTTTTTGTTATCCTTTCTATGAGTTTAATGATTATTCTACTCAAGTAATTAAAGAAGCAGGATTTAAGATGGCTTTTATTGGTGGTATGCAAAAAGCTACTAAAAAATCTGATTTATATCATATTCCAAGAATTAGTTTTAATAGTAGTACTACTTTAAATGAATATATTAATTATATAAAATAGCTAATTTTAAATTAGCTATTTTTTGTGTTATAATTTTTTTAGGTGATGATATGAAAAAGATAACTATAGGTCTTTTTAATGATTCATTTCCACCGATGATAGATGGAGTAGGAATGGTAGTTGATAATTATGCTAGGCGTCTATGTGAATATGCTGATGTATATGTTATTGTTCCTAAATACAGTGATTATTACGATGATAGTAAGTTACCTTATAAAGTAATTAGATGTAAGAGTATAAAAGTTCCTTTTTTAGATTATTCTCTTCCAATACCTAAATTTGATAGGAAAGTTATTAAGAAAATAAATAATATTGATTTTGATATTATACATATTCATAGTCCATTTACTATTGGTAAATTAGGTATTAAGATTGGTAAGAATAAAAAGATACCGATTATTGGTACTATGCATAGCCAATTTAGACAAGATTTTTATAGAGCAGTTAAAATGAAATGGTTAACTAATATACTTACTAATCGGATTGTTAGAGTATTTAATAAATGTGATCAGTGTTATGCAGTTAATTCTGGCATGGCTGAATTATATTATGAAGATTATGGGGTTAAAGAATTACCAAAAGTATTAAATAATGCGACAGAAATGAAATTAGTTAAAAATACTAAAAAGTCTAGAGAGAGAATTAATACATTATATGATTTAAAAGATAGTGACAAAGTATTTTTATTTGTTGGTAGAATTAATAAGTTAAAGAATATATTTTTTATAGTTGATTGTCTAAAATTACTAAATTATAGAAAATTAAATTTTAAATATAAAATGCTATTTGTTGGAGATGGGCAAGATTATTTAGAATTAAAATATTATATAGAGAAGAATAAAATGAGTGATTATATAGTACTATGTGGGGGTGTTAAAGATAGAGAATTACTTAGAGATTATTATGTACGTAGTGATTTATTTTTATTTCCATCTTTATATGATGCCTCATCTATTGTACAAATAGAAGCGGCTGCTCAAAAAGTACCTACTATATTCTTAAAAGGATCTAAGACTAGTAGTGATATTACTAATAGAGTAAATGGTATAATAGTTAAAAATAAAAGAGAGTTTAGTGATTCAATATATGAATTGATGACTAATAATGAATTATATAATTATATTAGTGAGAATTGTTATAAAGAAGTATATAAGAACTGGGATAATGTAGTTAAAGAAGTATATAAAAATTATTTAGAGTTTATAAAGGAGTAGATTATGGGATTATTTACTAGAAAAAGACGTGATGCTAAAATTATTAAACCTACAGGAGCAATAGATGGAATATTTCCATTTATATTTGATAAGAAAGTAGATGCTGAAGTATCTAGTACTATTGATATTGATATAGAAGAATTATGTAAGTATGTAGATAGGAAGAATAAGAGTGGAGATTTAGAATATAAAATGACTTATTTTCATGCAATATTATATTGTTTTGGAATAGTGTTTTTAAAAAGAGAAAAGTTAAATAGGTTTATTAAGAATAAAACTTTATATGAGAGACCTACTACATCTTTTGCATTTATGGCTAAGGATAAGATGAGTGATGATGCTGAAGAGAAGATGATTTTTATAGAGTTAGATCCAAAAGATACTTGTGTTTCTATGAGTAAGAAGTTAGCTATTGATGTTTTTCATTCTAAACATAATGGTGATAATAGTATGGATGATGTTATTAAGTACTTTTTAAAGTTACCTAAGTGGTTACTTAGTTTAGTAGTAGGTATTGTTAAATGGATGGATAAGAAGGGAATTAATCCTAAGGCTTTAACTACTGGAGATACTAATTATTCAACAGTTATATTTAGTAATTTAGGTAGTATTAAATCTAATTCTTGTTACCATCATTTAAGTGAATATGGTACTAATTCTATTATTATTACTATTGGTACTATTAGAAAAGTAGATGGTAGAAGAACTGTTGATATGACATTTACTTTAGATGAGAGAATTGCTGATGGGTTTTACTTTGCAAAAAGTGTAAATATGGCTCAAGAAATTATGAAGAATAGTGAATTGTTTGATAAAGAACTTGGGCAAGATTATGACTTTGAGAATTAGTATGATATAATAAGTATCCTTTTAGGAGGTGTCTATGAGAACATTTATTATTAGTGATTTACATGGTAATGGAGAAGTGTATGATTCTATTATGGGATATTTAGATAATATTAGTTTAATTGATGATGTGGAATTATATATAAATGGTGATTTAATTGATCGTGGACTTGATGGTTTTAGAATGTTAACTGATGTTATTGAAAGATTAAATGGAAAAGGGAAGGTATTAATTCATTATTTAGGTGGTAATCATGAATTAATGATGTATCAGGCATTAAAGAGGAGAAAGCAAGGTAGAGCAATAGATCATTGGTGTGATTGGATGAATAATGGTGGTTGGGTTATCGAAGGAGAACTTGATTGTTTAGAAAATGGCGAAGAACTAATGGAAGAATTCAAAAACTTTTTAGGTGAATTAGAATTATATAAAAAATTTGATGAAAAGATTGGAAATGATAATATTCTATTAGTACATGCTTGTGCACCAGATAATGTATATGATGATTGTCATTTGAAAATAAAAGATGATAATGGAGAAGTAGATGAAGTTGTTTGGAAAAGAGAATGGGAATTTGGAGGATTTCTTTTTCCACAAAAACTTTATAAAAATGACTTAAGTAAAGATGGTTATTTTATTATTAAAGGTCATACGCCATTAAAAGATATGCGTGGATTTGTATATGATAAGCAACAAAACTTTTTAAATATAGATGGTGGTTGTGCTTATTATGCAACTGGTAGTTTTGACGTAGATCATGTTCCTTTACTAGAATTAAAAGATAATAGATTAGATATATTAGTTTTTAATCATAATAATCAAATAATAGATGGTTATTATTTTGATGGTGAAATTAAATCAATGAGTGAAGATGATATGGCTAAAAGTGATATATTTATTGATCATAAATATGATAATTGTGGTGAAAAAAGCAAAGCATTAATAAAAGAGTTAATAAATCTAAATTAAAACAACAAGGTATTGTTGTTTTTTGTTGTTTTAGATTAAATAAAATGGTAAAATAAAATGTAGATAGTAGATTAATAGTGGAGGATTGAGTTAATGAATAATAATGAGAATAATAAAGTGTATTGGGTTATAGGAATTATTGTTTTTCTAGTTGTTTTTATTAGTGTTTCTTGTAATAGAGAGGCTAATGATGGTGGCTATGTTTATTCAGATAAGACTTTTTCTATAATTTCAAGTTCGGAGAATAGTGTATTAGATTCGGCAATTAAAGAATTTGCTAAAAAAGAGAGATTTGATATTCATATTGAGTATGATGATACTTTGAAAATTACGAAAAGACTTAATCAAGGTGAAAAGTATGACGCTGTATGGTTAAGTAATTCTATTTGGATGTATGCTGTAGATAGTAGTAAGGTTAGTATTAGTGATACTAAGTCTACTAGTATCAATCCAATAGTATTTGGTATTAAGAAGAGTAAAGCTGAACAACTTGGTTTAGTTAATAAGACTGTTTATACTAAAGATATAGTTGATAATGTTAAAAATGGTAAACTTAAGTTTAGTATGTCTAATCCAGTTACTACTAATAGTGGAGCTTCTGCTTATTTAGGTATATTAACTACATTAGCTGGTAATCCAGAAGTATTAACTAATGATATGCTTAATAATGAAGGATTAAAGACAAAATTAAAAGATTTCTTTTCTGGAGTAGAAAGAAATGCTGGGGATGAAAACTTCTTAGAAGATACTTTCTTAAAAGGTGATTATGAAGCGGTATTTACTTATGAGTCATCAATTATTAATATTAATAAGAAATTAGAAAGTAAGAATAAAGAAATATTATATGCAGTTTATCCAGTTGATGGTGTTTCTATTTCAGATAGTCCAATTGGATATATTGATCAAAAGAATGAGAGAAAGAAAGAAATCTATGATAAGTTAGTAGAATTCTTGCTTGGACAAAAAGGGCAGAAATTACTTGCAGATAATGGTCGTAGAACTTGGTATGGTGGAACTAGTAGTAATGTTGATAAAAAGATATTTAATCCTAAATGGGGAATTGATACAAATAAATATATTACACCATTAAAATATCCTTCTACTAAAGTTATTAAAGATGCTTTAATGTTATATCAAACTTCTTTAAGAAAACCTGTTCACGTAGTATTCTGCCTTGATTATTCTGGTAGTATGGCTGGTGAAGGTGAAGAACAATTAAGAGAAGCGATGGACTATATTTTAACTGATAAAGCAGCTGATGATTTATTACAATTTAGTGAAGATGATATAGTAGATGTTATACCTTTCTCTAGTAGTTATGATAAAGTATGGTCTGCTAAAAACGCTACTGAGATGGCAACGTTACTTAATAATATTAAAGAAGAATGGCCAAGCGGCGCTACTGCTTTATATCCAGCTACAAAAAAAGCATTAGAAGTATTAAGATATGAAGATAGAAATAAGTATAATACATCAGTAATTGTAATGACTGATGGTGAAGGTAATATTGGAAATTATAGTGATCTAGATTATTATTACAAAACTATTAATACCGAAATTCCAATTTATTCAATTATGTTTGCTTCTGCTGATAGAAGTCAGTTAGATCTTATGGCAGATTTATCAAATGGTAAAGTATTTGATGGAAGAACTAGTTTAATAGATGCCTTTACTGAAGTAAGAGGATACAATTAGGAGGTGCAGTGAGTGAAGAATAAAGAAATAGCTTCAGCTGCAGTTGGTGGTATATTCTTTGCCGTACCGTATTTGGTTCTATCGGCACCAATTCTACCATCTCTTCTAATTGGAGCTGCAGCATTTGGAGCAGGAGAATTAGTCTTTGGTGATAATAAATTAACACTTAAAGATACTGATCCGAGTCTCTACTTTATGCTTGAAAAAGCTAAGAAGCAAAATAAACATATATTAGAAATGATTCCAGTTATAGAAGATCAAGTAATACAAAAAGAACTTAATCAAATAAATGATTCAGTTAATAAAATAATTGAAACTATTTCTAAAAATCCTAAAAAATTAAAAAAAGCAAATAATTTCTTTGATTATTACTTACCAATTACTATTAAATTGATAGATAGGTATGATGAGATAGAAAATCAGAATTTATCTTCTCAAGAGAGTAAAAAATTCTTTGAATCTACAAATAAAATGATTGTTGAAATTAATAAAGCTTATAAAAAAATATTAGCTGAATTATATAAAGCAGATATTGTTGATATGGATGCTGAAATGAAAGTGTTCGATTCATTGTTAAAAGCTGATGGCTTTGATGATGCGGAGATAGATGCTAAAAAGGAGGAAAACATAAATGAATAAAAAACAGATTATAGGTATTTGTATATTTGTTGCTTTAGTATTAGTCATTATTGGATTTAGATTTTTATTTAATTCTGATGGGACAATTAGTGAGAGAGGACTTACTACTATTTATGTTGCAACTGGTGGTGGTAAAGAAGATTTCTTAGCTGATGAAGATGTACAAAAAATATTAAAAAAGAAATATAAATTAAATGTAGTATTTGATAATTGGTCTAATGGTAAAACAGTTGCTCTTCCATTAATACGTGAGTCTGTTGGATTAGGTAATCAAGGTATTGCTAATGAAATATCTAATGGAGCAGGAAGTTATTCAATTCATAGTGAAGGAGTAAGTACTTATGATGCATTGTTTACTTCAGATCAAAGATTCTATGACTATTATAAGTTGCAACCTAATAAGGAAAAGAATGAAGCAGATAGATATAGTGTATTAGGTGGAAGTCTTACTTTAAATACACCAATTGTTATATATAGTTGGCAAAAAGTTGTAGATTCATTAATGAAAGAAGGAATTGTTACTGAGAAAGATGGTGTTTACTATATCAGTAACATGAATAAATTAATGCAATACATACTTGAAGGAAAGAGTTGGGCTGATGTAGGACTTACTGAGTTATATGGAAAGATTAATATAGCTAGTACTGATCCAGTTACTAGTAGTCCAGGGGCTACTTATTATGGATTGTTATTATCTACTTTAAGTGAAGGTCAAGTTACTGATGAAAATATTGATAATAATCTTCCTAAATTAAA
>CACXFY010000051.1 GCA_902767005.1 uncultured Erysipelotrichaceae bacterium | reverse complement strand
CCTGGAAGAGGTAGTGCAGCTGGATCATTAGTTGCTTATTCTTTAGGAATAACTGATATTGATCCATTAGAATATGATTTATTATTTGAAAGATTTTTAAATCCAGAAAGAAAAACTATGCCTGATATTGATACAGATTTTCCAGATAATAAAAGAGATGAAGTAATAAAATATGTAAGAGAAAAGTATGGTGATAAAAGAGTATCTGGAATAGTAACATTTGGTACTTTATCAGCTAAACAAGTAATAAGAGACGTATCAAGAGTCTTAAATATACCTACTTATAAAGTAGATTCTTTATCAAAATTTATTCCAGGTTTTACTAAAGATAAACTAAAAGACTTCTATAATAAAAATGCTTCATTTAAAGCAAGAATAGATTCAGATACAACACTAACTAATATGTATAAAATAGCTCTAAAACTAGAAGGATTCCCTAGACATACATCTTCTCATGCAGCTGGTATTATAATGTCTAAAATAGACTTAGATGAAGTAATACCACTAACTGAAGGAGATGATATGTACTTATCAAGTTATCCAATGGAATATCTAGAAGATTTGGGTTTATTAAAAATGGACTTCTTAGGTTTAAAGAATCTAACTATTATCGATAATATATTAAATGATATAAAAGAACAATTAAATGAAGAAGTAGATTTCAATAAAATACCATTAAATGATAAAGAAGCTTTAAATATATTTAAGACGGCTAATACAACTGGAATATTCCAATTTGAGTCATCTGGTATGAGAAACTTTTTAAGAAGATTAGAACCAGTAACTTTTGAAGATGTCTTCTCAGCTATAGCTTTATTTAGACCAGGTGCCGCCGTAAACATTGATTCATATATTAGAAGAAGACATAAAGAAGAAAAAGTAACATATTTAGATAAGTCATTAGAAAGTGTAACTAAAAATACTTATGGCTTATTAATCTATCAAGAACAAATCATGCAAGTAGCGAATATCTATGCTGGATATACTCTTGGAGAAGCTGATATCTTAAGAAGAGCTATGTCTAAAAAGAAATTAGATTTATTAAAAAATGAAGAAGAAAAATTCATAAAGAAGAGTAGTGAATTAGGACATAGTAGAGAAGATGCTAAAAAGATATTTGATTTAATACTAAACTTCGCAGGCTATGGTTTTAATAGATCACATTCCGTAGCTTACTCAATAATAGCTTATAAGATGGCTTATTTAAAAGCTCATTATAAGACTATATTCTTTGCTAATCTATTAACCAATGTAATAGGTAGTGAATCTAAAACACAAGAATATATTACAGAAGCAAAAGCTAATAAAATAGAAGTAGAAAAACCAACTATTAATGATAGTGAATCAAGATATATTGTAAAAGATAATAAAATAATCTACCCAATATCTAATATTAAAGGAATAGGAGTAGTAGTATCTAAAACAATAAATGATGCTAAAAAAGATGGAGAATTTACTGATATTTATGATTGCTTCTCTAGGTTATATATATCTGGTATTGGTAAAAAAACCTTTGAAACACTAATAATGGCCAATGTCTTTAAAGAGTTCGAACATAATAGAGCTACACTAATTTATAATTTAGATAGTTTATTTAACTATGCAGAATTAACTAAAGATATAGATCCATCATTAGTAATGAAACCAGATATAGAATTTCAAAAAGAATATTCAAATACTTACTTATTAGAAAAAGAAAAAGAAGTATTTGGCTTTTACTTATCATCACATCCAACTACTTTTTATAAAAAAGATAATCCATATTGTATACCTATAAATGAAATAGATAAATATTTTAATAAACAAGTAGATTGTCTATTATTGGTAGATAAAATAAAAGTAATAAACACTAAAAAAGGTGATAAAATGGCTTTTGTAACCGGAAGTGATGAAACTGGAAGTAGTGAATTTACTATATTTCCAAAAGTATTTGAAGACTTCCAAGACTTAACTCGTGGAAAATTAATAAAAATTAGAGGAAAAGTAGAAAAAAGATTAAATCAAATCCAAGTAATAGTAGAAAGAATAAAATATGTGGAGGAAAAACATGAAGATTAGAGAAAAAATATATTCAATAGCTGCTATAGTAATAATGATAGATCAAATAGTAAAACTATTAATTAGAACTAAAATGAAAATTAATACTAGTATTCCTATTATTCCAGATATATTTAATTTAACTTATACTGAGAATAAAGGAGCAGCTTTCTCAATACTACAAAATACTCAATTATTATTAATAATAGTTGGATTAGTATTCTTATATTTATTAGACTATTACATAAAAAAAGAAAAGAAATTTTCTAAACTAAGTATTATATCTTTAGGATTAATAATAGGTGGAATAGTAGGTAACTTAGTAGATAGAATACTATTACATGCTGTAGTTGATTATCTAGATTTTACTCTAATTAATTTCCCAATATTTAATATTGCTGATTCATGCATAACTATTGGAGTAATATTATTTATTATTTCTACTATAAAAGAAGAAGTAGAAGAAAAGAAAAAAGTACCAGAAATAAAAGTAGAAGAAGAAAAACCAATCAAGAAAAAACAAACTAGAAAGAAAAAAGGTAAGAAGTAGGTGATAATATGATAAAAGTAGAAGAAGATGTTAATGAAAGAATAGATACATATTTATCTAAAAAATTAGAATTATCACGTAGTAAAATACAAAAACTTATTAAAGAAGATTTAGTAACAGTTAATAATAAAGCTATTAATAGTTCTTACCAAGTAAAACTAAATGATGAAATAGAAGTAAATGATGATCTTAACTATGAAATAGATGTTGAACCAGAAGATATACCATTAGATATAGTATATGAAGATGATGATTTATTAATTATTAATAAACCATCTGGTATGGTAGTACATCCTGCACCAGGTCATTACACAGGTACTTTAGTAAATGCTTTATTATATAAATATAATATTAATAGTAAAGACAAAATAAGACCTGGTATTGTTCATAGATTAGATAAAGATACTAGTGGTCTAATGCTAGTTGCTAAAAACGAAGAAACACATGATAAATTATCCCAAATGATATCTAAAAAAGAAGTAGAAAGAAAATATTTAGCTATCGTAAATGGAGTAATTAAACATGATACAGGAACAATAGATGCTCCTATTGGAAGAGATATAAATGATAGACAAAAAATGTCTGTAACAGATATTAATTCAAAAGAAGCAATTACTCATTTTAGAGTATTAGAACACTTTAAAGATAACACTTTAATTGAATGTATATTAGAAACAGGAAGAACACATCAAATAAGAGTTCATCTAGCATATATTGGATTCCCGGTTAATAATGATCCAGCTTATTCTAAAGGTAAAACTACTGAGTTTGGACAAATGTTACATTCATATTCAATAAAACTAAATCATCCAAGAACTAATAAACTATTGGAGTTTACAATAGAACCACCAAAAGAATTTAAAGACAAACTAGAAGAATTAAGAAATAATTAAAAAGAGTTAATAAGTTAACTCTTTCTTTTTTTCATTTAGAATTATTTCTAATCTTTGCTTATTTGTAATATTTGGCTCATCAATTATTAATTGTAATAATTTATATACAGCACTTTCTAATTGTTCTTTTTTCATAATTTCTTTATTAACTATGTAATTCTCATCAATAATAAAAAAACTATCCTCTGTAAAATGAATAGTATTATTAAGGATACCTTTTCTTTCTATATAATCTAATGATGTATCATATGATAAACTATCAGCTAATATATCAGAAGTAATTTCATCACTTATAAAATAATGCTTTTTACTTAAACACTTTTTATCTGGCAATTCTAAAGAAAATAATACATAATTACTACCATCTTGATTTAAATAATTAACAGCAAAATCTAAGAATTCTTCTATATTTATCATATTATCACCTATGTATAACACAAAAAGAAAAGACTAGCTTTTCTTCCTTTCATTACTATTATTTAAATTATTTCTTAAAGCATTCTCTAATACTACATGAAATCTCTTAATATCACTAATTGCAGGATTATCTAGTTTTAAATCAATTAACTCATATATTGCTTCTTCTAATCTAGGATACTTACTAAATTCACATTTGATTCTAAGTTTTCTATTAAAAGGAAATACAAATTTTTTATCAAAGAAAGTAACATCTTCATTTGCATGAAAATCTAAAAAATATGTTAATTCAATTTCATTTCTAACATGACCTTTTACAAATTCTGAAGAAGCTTTATCACTAACCATATAATAAGTATTCTTCTTTTTAGGTTCACTCTTATCATATCTCTCATCTTCAACAACTATCTTAGTAGAAACAAAATCACCTTCAGTAAGAGTTAAAAAGTTCTTCATAAATAAAGCAAAATCTTTAGTATCATAAGTACTATAATAACTAATTAAATCTTCTAATTTATTTAAAGCATTTTGTAATTTTTGAACATTATCTAAATGTTTTACATCATTAGTTCTTTTATATTTAAGTGATTCACTTTTCATGTTTTTAAGTATTATATCTCTACACTTAATAAAGTCTTTAGAACTATTAATTTCCATTTTCATAGTATAACCCCCACATAAAAGATATTTATATTATATTTATTTAAAAAAAATAGTCAACTCTTTACAATCTAATTTGATTAATAAGCTAATTTATAATAAAATAGTTTTATACCTTGAAAAATAATAATAAATGTGATATAATATGAACCAATTTAAGGGGGAAGAGTATGGAAGACTTAACAAAAGAAGAACTAATTGAACTAAAAGAAAAGATTACAAGTTTGAGTACTAAAAAGAAAGAAACACTAACTGGATATCCATCTAAAGATAGACCTTGGGAAAAGTATTATTCAGAAAGTGTATTAAATTTTGAATATCCGAAGAAAACAATTTATCAATGTATATATGACAACAATAAAGATCATATGAATAGAATTGCTATGGAATATTTTGGTAGAGTATTTACTTATGAAGATTTATTTAATGGTATTGATAAAGCTTCAAAAGCTCTAACTGCAATGGGAGTTAAAAAAGGCGATATTATTACGATAGCTATGCCAACAACACCAGAAGTAGTTTATCTATTATATGCAATAAGTAGACTTGGTGCCGTTGCAAACATGATAGATCCTCGTACCAGTAAAGAAGGAATATATGATTATACAAACGAAGCTAACTCTAAGTTGTTTGTAACAATAGATGCTTGCTATTCTAAGATTAAAGATATAAAAGATAAAACTAATGTGGAAGATATTATTTCTATTTCTGCAGGTGATTCTTTGCCATTTGGTATTTATTGTGGATATAAAGTTGGAGAAATATTTGAATATGCAACAAATAAAAAAGAAAAAATAGAAGAAAATGATCATTTAATGAAATGGAATACATTTATTAATAAAGGAAAACAAGTAAAAGAAATAAATGAAAATTATGAGAGTAATATTCCAGTTGCAATACTTCACACAGGAGGAACAACAGGACTTCCTAAAGGAGTAGTATTATCAAATGAAAATTTCAATACAATAGCATATCAATATAAGACATCTGGTATGCATTTATTACCAGGGCACAGATTTTTAGATATAATGCCACCATTTATAGCATATGGTGTAGGGGCAGGATTACACATGCCTTTTGTTGTAGGAATGACATCGATATTAGTTCCAAAATTTGAACCTAAAAAATTTGCGAAAATGATTAGAGATTTAAAACCAAATCATATGGCAGGCGTTCCATCCCATTGGGGAAATGTACTAGAGAGTAGAGAACTTAAAAATGTAGATTTATCATTTTTAATTACCCCAGCTGTTGGTGGAGATGCTATGAATGTTAAACTAGAAAGACGTGCCAATGAATTCTTAAACGAACATAAGTGCCCAAATAATATTATAAAAGGTTATGGAATAACAGAAGAATGTGCATTGGCTTCTGCTTGTGTTAATGAAATAAATGCTGAAGGAAGTGTTGGTATTCCATTACCTCAGAATATTATTTCTATTTTTGATCCAAATACAGGAGAAGAATTAAAATATAATGAACATGGTGAAGTATGCATTAATGGACCTACTACAATGATTGGATACTATAATAATGAAGAAGCAACTAATCAAATGGTGCGTACACATGATGATGGATTAAGATGGATACATACTGGTGATTTAGGATATATGACTGAAGACGGAATGTTATACATTGATGGTCGTATTAAAAGAATGATAATTAGAAATGATGGATTTAAGGTGTTTCCTTTTCTTATAGAAAAAACGATAAAAGAACACAAAGCAGTAGATGAATGTATGGTGGTAGGTATTCCGGATTCTAATTATGCTCAAGGCTTCTTACCAAAGGCACATATTATTTTAAAACCTCAATTTGAAGGATATGAAGGAATAGTAGAAGAAGAATTAAAAGTACTATGTAAAGAAAAATTACCAGAATATGCACAACCTATTGATTATAAATTCAGAAAAGAATTTCCATATACCGCAATAGGAAAAGTAGATTTTATTTCTCTTCAAAATGAAGATAGATTAACTGAAAATAAGAAAATTAAAGTTAAATAATAAAGAAGCAAAATGCTTATAGTGTTTTGCTTTTTTTTATGTTATACTTAATATGATAAAATAATATGGGGTGATTATAATGATTATAGGAATAACAATAATTGCTGTTAGTTTAATGTATATTATGCTTTTAACAATAGTTTATTTGTCAAAAGAAAGAATGAATAATATAGAAAATAGAATCTATAATAAATTAATAATTCTTGATATGTTTTGCTTGTTTTTAGAATCATTATGTTGTTTAACAGTCTCTAACATTATTAATTCCTATTTATTAAAAGCAGTGGTTAATAAAGCTTTTTTGATTTCAATATTAACTTGGGTTTTCCTTTTTTCAAAATATATGGTAGCAGTTTCCTATAATAATGAAAATAAATTTTCTAAATTGGTAAAGAAAAACTATAAAGTATTGTCTATTCTTTTTAATACATTTTATTGTATATCGTGTTTAATTGTTATAGCTTTACCTCTACATTATTATTTCGATGGTAATTATATTTACTCATATGGGCCATCTGCAAATTATTTATTTATTGCAACGGGAATCTATTTGACTATTAGTATAGTCGGCATATTATTAAATATTAAGACTATACCTAAAAGAAAAATTATCCCAATATTTGTTTTTTTAAGTTTGGTGTTACTATGCTGGATTATAAGATTAATTAATCCAGGTATACTCCTAATTAATGCAACAACTGCATTTGTTACTGTATTAATGTACTTTACAATTGAAAATCCCGATGTAAAAATGGTTGAACAAACAGAACTGGCAAAGGAAGCAGCAGAAAAAGCAAATCGTGCTAAAACTGATTTCTTATCTAGTATGTCACATGAAATACGTACTCCATTAAATGCAATTGTTGGATTTAGTGAATGTATTAATGAAGCAACTACTCTAGAAGAAGCCAAAGAAAACTCTAAAGATATAATTAATGCATCTCAAACATTACTAGAAATAGTAAATGGTATCTTAGATATTTCTAAAATAGAAGCGGGTAAACTCGAAATAGTTAATTCGCCATATAATGCACAGGAATTATTTGAAGAATTAGCTAAATTAATAACTCCAAAAATGAATGAAAAAGCCTTAGACTTTTCATATTATATTGCGCCTGATCTTCCTCAAACATTATATGGAGATCATGCTAATTTAAAAAAAGTTATTACTAACTTTTTAAGTAATGCATCTAAATATACTGAAAAAGGTTTTGTCCGTTATGAAGTAAACTGTATTAATACTAAAGATATATGTAAATTAATAATTACAGTAGAAGATTCTGGTCGTGGAATAAAGAAAGAAAATATTGATAAAATGTTTACTAAGTTCCAAAGAATTGATGAAGACAGAAATACTACAATTGAAGGAACAGGTTTAGGACTAGCTATTACTAAACAACTAGTAGAACTAATGGGTGGAAAAATAATAGTTCATACTGTATATGGAGAAGGATCTAAATTTACAGTAGTACTAAATCAAAGAATAGAAGCAGTAGAACAAGCAGAAGAAAAACATAAAGTATCTAGTACTCTAGATTTAAATAATGTAAGAATATTAGTAGTAGATGATAATGCCTTAAATATTAAAGTCGCAACTAAACTATTAGAAAGATATAATGCTAATATGATTACATCTATTGATAATGGTTTTGATTGTATCGAAAAGATTAAAAATGGTGAACAATATGATGTAATTTTACTTGATGATATGATGCCTAAAATGAGTGGAGTAGAAACTCTTAAAAAATTAAAAGAAATACCTGGTTTTCATATTCCTGTAGTAGCTTTAACAGCTAACGCTATAACAGGTATGAGAGAAAAGTATTTAGCTGATGGTTTTGATAATTATTTAGCTAAACCTATGGAAAAAGATCAAGTAATTCAAGTATTAAATGAAATACTTGGACGTACCGCAACAGAAGAAATACCAATTGATTCTATAGAGGAAGCAAATACTCCACAATTAACTGTGGAAAAAGATAAAAAAGAGGAAGAAGCAGAAGAAAAAGATACTAAAAATGAAATAATACCTGTGGAAGATAATATTGAACAAATATTAAAAGAAACAAATGGTAACCTAGTTAGTTTAAGTGGTATTAAAACAAGAGAAATATTAAAAGCTAAAGAAGAAATAGAAACATTAGAAGCAACAAAAGAACTACCAAAAGTAGAAGAAGAAGCTACTACTTTAGAAGTAACAAGTCGTTTTCCTAAAGTAGAAGAAACAAAAGAGGAAAACACTGTTGAAGTTACCAATACTCCTGTAATAGTATCTGAACCAGATAGTAAAAATATATATGATCGCAAATACTTAGAATTAAATGGAGTAGATGTAGAACATGGATTAGAATTATTAGGTGATATGGAAATGTATAATATGACTATTAATGATTTTGCCAAAGAAGTAGAATCTAAATGGTCAAAAATATTAGACTATAAACATAATCAAGATTTACCTAATTATGCTATTGAAGTTCATTCGCTAAAAAGTGACTCTAAATATTTAGGTTTCATGAAGCTTGCAGATATTGCTTATGAACATGAATTAAAGAGTAAAGATGGCGATCTTGATTATGTAAATAATCACTTTGTAGAACTTAATAATGAATATGAAAAAATACTAGAAATAGTAACTAATTATGTTAGTCAAAATAAAATAGAAGAATAACTAAAAAGTTATTCTTTTTCTTTACACTTAGTCGTTAATTATTCTTTCTTTATTAAATCATTTATATTATAATAATATTGACGAACTGGAGGTTTTTTATGGAACAACATATTGATTTAGATGATAAAAATGTAATAGTAATGAAATTATTACACTACTTTATAACTGAAAAAAACTATAATCCAATTATTCTACAAGGAGTAGAGAATGAAATATGGTTAGAAAACTTAAAAGAAGATTATAAAGTAGTACGTATTGTTTCTGGATATATACATAATAATGAACAGTTTAATTTTGATACATTTAAAACTAAAAGAATAATTAAAAAGATAAAAGTAAAAACTTTATCTTTCCAAATGAATGTATTAAGTATTTTTTTAAACTTAGGCGATAATGTTACTGCCGATATTAATAGTAATCCTAATATCTTAAGTATTAATGCTCATAATGAAAAAGAATTAACAAAGAATGATAAGATTACTAAAATATTCCCAGATTTAAAGAAAAAAATGGTATATAACGAAAAAGGAGTAGAATTATTTGTAAAAATTACTAGTGATATTAATAAACATAATAGGGAAGATGCCGTTAAAGTAGAAAAAGTATTTAAATCTAAATTCCCATATGTTACATATTTAATAATCGCTATGTGTTTAATATTCTATTTTATTCCACTATTATTTGGTGAATATGAAAGTGTAATAGATGCTTTTTGTGTCCACGGACCATCTATTAAAGCTGGACAATATTATCGATTAATAACTGGTATGTTCTTACATGGTAATATTTTCCATCTAGCTTTTAACTGTTATGCTCTATATGTAATAGGTAGACAATTAGAAAGTTTCTTAGGAAAGATTAAATATACAATTATCTATATTTTTGCTGGTATAATTGG
>CACXFY010000050.1 GCA_902767005.1 uncultured Erysipelotrichaceae bacterium | reverse complement strand
GCACCAACACTTAATGGCTCAGCTTCACTAACAAACTCACAATAGCAATTATCAACCATTACTATAATATTATTATCTATACTTTTAATTAGTTTAATTACTTTACCAACTTTACCTAAATCAAGACTTTTTCTAGTAGAATAACCTTTACTTCTTTGTATTTCTACTACTTTTACTTTATTATTCTTTAAGTATTCTTCTATTTTTTCATAATCAAAATCATTATCTATTAAATCAATTTGATCATATTTAACTCCAAAACTAATCAATGAAGACTTATTCTCTTTAATACCAATTACTTCATCTAATGTATCATATGGTTTACCACTAACACTAAGTAACAAATCATTAGGTCTAAGAAGAGCAAATAAGCAAACTGTTAAAGCATGAGAACCAGATATAAATTGGCTCCTAACTAAAGCATCTTCTGCTCCCAATACATCTCTAAATACTTTTTCAATAGTCTCTCTACCTAAGTCATTATAACCATATCCAGTTGTACTATTAAAACAAGATTCTGTAACTTTATTTTGTTTAAAAGCTTTTAATACTTTTAGAGTATTATATTCTTCTGCTTCATCTATCTGTCTAAAAACATCTACACATTTCTCTTCACTCTTATTTACTAATTCTACTACTTCATCACTAATACCTATTTCTTTATACATTTTGTTCCTCCTCTAATCGTTGTATTTTCCACCATCTACTCTAATAATAGAATCATTTATATAACTAGCTTTAGAACTTGCTAAAAATAAAACAACATTACTTATCTCCTTCGCTTCAGCAAATCTCTCAAGTAAAATTCTTCTCTTTTCTTTATTAACTTGTTCTACAGTTAACTCCTTATTCATATCTGTCTTAACCCATCCAGGACATATACAATTAACTGTAATATTAGGTGCTAATTCTCTAGCAAAATTATGTGTTAAAGAAATAACTCCAGCTTTAGAAGCATCATAGTCACAACTTTCTGGATAATATGTATCAATAGCATTAGTACTACTAATATTAATAATCTTACCTTTCTTTTGTGACATCATAATCTTACTAACATATTTACTAACTAAATAAGTACCAAGTAAATTAACATCTAAAACTCTTTTAAATTCTTTTACTGACTTATCCATAAGCAAACTATCTCTTGCTACTCCTGCATTATTAACTAATACATCAATTCCCCCAAATTTATCCATAATAATATTAACCATTTCTTCTACTTCTTCTTCTTTTGAAACATCACATTTTATAGTTAATACTTCTACTTTATAATTATCATTTATTTCTTGTGCCAAAGATTCAGCTTCTTCTTTATGATGACAATAATTAATAACTACATCAAATCCTGCTTTAGCAAAACCCAAACAACACTCTTTTCCGATTCCTCTATTACTTCCAGTAACAAGTGCAACCATTCTACTCATATTATTCACTTCCTAAATTATAATTCTCAATAAAAGATACTAAATCTTCTTTAACTTTTATATCCAACAAATAACTAAATGTCTTACCTTTTACTATTGTAACAAGACTAGGAGATTTAACATAACGACCATCTAAATCTAATCTTCTAATAATAGTTTCATAATTATCATCATCAACATTTAATTCATAATAATCTACTTTATACTTCGCTAATATATCTTTAACTTCACCACATGTTTTACATTTAGCATCTACAATTAATACAACGCTATTTCCATTTGTATTAAGTGCATTAACTAATTCATTAGGTTTATCTACAAACTTATTATATAAAAAAAGGCATATCGGTATTAACAATAATATTATAATACCAGAATACATAGCAATTTTCCTTTTAAGTTCCATTTACATCCCCTCTATCTTATTTTATCACAACTTATCTCAATAAAAAAGAAAATCTAGTAATCTAGATTTTCTCTACTTTAATAGAAGCTTTTTCATCATTTAACTCATATTCTTCAGTTAATGATTCCTCTTTAATTAACTCGTCACCAAGTACTTCTCCCATAACATAATCATAATACTTATCTAACATCTCATCTATTTTTTCAGTACCATGATAATATACTTTGATATGATCAGTTATTACAAAATCTGCATCTTTTCTTAAACTTTGTACTTTTCTAACAAATTCACGAGCTAATCCTTCTAATATTAAATCATCAGTAAGTTCTGTATCTAATACTACACAAGTACGAGCATTAGAAGCAGATGCAAAACCTTCTTTTTGTTTTAATGATATTAATACATTATCATTATTAAGTTCAAAATCTTCTTCATCTAATTTAACTACTAATTTATCTTCAGATATAGTCGCAATTTCTTTACTTGTTAATTTGCTAAGTAAATTTTGTAATTCTTTAATCTTAGGTCCTAATTCTTTTCCTAATACTTTAAAGTTAGGTTTAACAATATATTCAAGATACTCAGTCATATCATCCATAAATCTTATTTCTTTAACATTTAATTCTTCTTGAATAACTGGAAGTAAATCACCAATAATTACTTCATCACTCTTAGGTAACATTAAATAACTAATTGGTTGTCTAACTTTAATATTAACTTCTTCACGAGCAAATCTACCTAAACTACATACATCTCTTACTAAGTCCATTCTCTCTTCTACTGCTTCATCAATTAAATCAGTATTTTCAACTGGAAAATCAGCTAAATGAACAGATTCTTCTCCAGTTAATTTTTGATATATTTCTTCAGTTAAGAAAGGAGTTAGTGGAGCACATAACTTACATAAAGTACATAATGCTTCATACATAGTTAAGTAAACAGCTTTTTTACTATCAGTAAGTTCTGAATCCCAGAATCTTCTTCTATTACTTCTAATATACCAGTTACTTAAATCATCATTTAAGAATGGTACTATTAACTTAGTAACTCTATTTAAATCATATTCAGAATAAGCTAAATTAACTTCTTTTACTAATTTATTTAATTTAGATATTAACCATCTATCAATTAAATCTCTATCTTTAACTGGAATATCATATTTTCTTGGATCTACTTTATCAGCATTAGCATACATTTCAAAGAATGAATAAGCATTCTTCAAAGTAGAAGTATATTTAGAATAAACTTCTTTTACACCTTCTTCACTAAATCTAAGTGGTGTCCATACTGGAGACACATATAACATATAAAATCTAATAGTATCTGCTCCATACTTCTTCATTATCGCAACTGGATCAATAATATTACCAGAAGATTTACTCATCTTTTTACCATTCTTATCTAACATCATGTCATTAACAACAACATTCTTAAAACTAGATTCTCCTGAAATAATAGTAGATATTACTAATAATACATAGAACCATCCTCTAGTTTGATCAACACCTTCAGCAATAAAGTCTGCTGGAAATTGATCTTTAAATTTATCTACATTTTCAAATGGATAATGCCATTGAGCATATGGCATAGCTCCACTATCAAACCAAACATCCATAACATCAGTTACACGAGTCATTGTCTTACCACATTCAGAACATTTTAAATGTAAATCATCAACATATGGTCTATGTAACTCTATTGTTTTAACATCGACATCTTCTACTACTTTTTCTTGTAATTCTTCAAGTGACCCAATTACTTCTCTATGTCCACATTCACATTCCCAAATAGGCATAGGACATCCCCAATATCTATTTCTAGAAATACCCCAATCAACCATATTATCTAACCAGTTAGCAAATCTTTTTTCACCAACATACTCTGGGAACCAATGTATTTTATTATTAGCTTTAATTATTTTATCCTTATAAGCAGTAGTTTCTACATACCAAGCTGGTTTTGGATAAGAAATAAGCGGACTCTTACATCTCCAACAATGTGGATAATCATGAACCATTTTAACTTTCTTAAATAACTTATCTTCATCCTTTAACCATTTAATAATATCAATTTCTAACTCTTTATCAGTTACTAATCTTCCTTTCCAAGGCCCTTCAATGTAGCAACCATCTGGTCCAACTGGATTAACAAAACCAATACCATTTTCTCTACATACTCTATTATCATCTTGTCCATAAGCAGGTGCAATATGAACAATACCAGTACCATCTTCAGCTGTAACATAATTATCTGCTAAAACTTTAAATGCTTTTCCTTCAACTTTTACAAAAGGCATTAATTGTTCATATTCCATACCAACTAAATCAGTACCTTTATAAGTTTCTAGTATTTTAGCTTCACTACCTAATACTTTCTCTAATAAACTATTACAGATAATAAACTTATATCCCATAGATTCTACTAGATTATAAGTAAGACTAGGATTAACACATAAAGTAACATTTGCCATAAGCGTCCAAGGAGTAGTAGTCCATACTAAGAAATAAACATCTTCACCTTTTTTCTTAAATGGAAGAATTAATGAATTTACAGAATCTTCTTCATATCCTTGACTAACTTCATTAGCTGAAAGTTCAGTTCCACATCTTGGACAATACCATAATACTTTATTACCATAATATAATAGATTTTTCTTATACATCTCTTTAATAATCCACCATTCAGATTCAATGTATTCATTACTACAAGTGACATATGGATTGTCTTGATCAATAAATTGACCCATCATATCTGTAACCTTTCTTACTTCATCTATGTTAGTAGCAGTCTCATTATTACATTCACGACAGAAGTTTTCTATACCAAATTTTTCAATATCACTTTTATTCTTAAAGCCAAGTTTTTTCTCAACATTTACTTCAATTGGTAAACCATGTGTATCAAGTCCTATTTTTCTTAAAACTCTATATCCTTGCATAGTTTTATATTTACAAAAAGCATCTTTAATTGTCTTAGCGAAAACATGGTGTATTCCAGGTTTAGCATTAGCATAGATTGGTCCATCATAAAAAACGAAGTTTTTATTACCTTCTCTAATGTCTATACTTTTTTGTAATATATCCATCTTTTTCCATTCTTTAACTATCTTTGCTTCTACCTTATCGATACTCTTATTGTCTAACTTCTTAAATTTCATAAAACATCCTCCTTCAACAAAAAACGAGACCTCATCCTAAGGACGAAGATCTCGTGGTACCACCTTAATTTATAAGTATAACTTATCTCAAAACTATAACGCGTTACCGGATTTATCTTATCCATAAACCACACTTGAAAGTGATCCGAAATATCATACTAATTATTCTCTTTTCACCCAACGAGAATTCTCTTTGAATCTTCAAATATTTCCGTCTTTCGCACTTGTGTTACAAGGTATAATATATCATACTTTATATACTTTTACAACAAATATTTTTAATAATCATCCAACAAAACTATAATTATTAATTCCACCATCACCTAATTCATCATTATTAAATGCTGTTAAGTAGTTAGTCTCACTACCACATTTTAGTACAATACATTGTACTGGTTTTCCAGCTGTTGATGAATCTTGAGCAAAATCATGATTACCATATGACCAAGTACAATTTGATCCATCAACAATTGCTGAACCATTACTATTAACTTGAATACTCTCATAATATATAACTGGATCAGCACTATATTTACCATAATGTAATGTTTTTCCATTTAATGTAAATGTATTACTTATTTGTTTTGCTTTCTTTTCAGCTTCTGCTTTAGCAGCAGCTTCAGCAGCCTTTTTCTTCTCTTCTTCTGCTTTTACTAATTCATCTTTATGAGCTTTTGCTTTTTCAACAACTTGTTCTTGAGTAATATTAGCATCTTCTAGTACTTCATTATTATCAAATAAACTATCTTCTAATTCTTTTTCATTAATTTTTTTATCACCATAATTAAACTCTACTGCCTCATCAAAGACATTTTCTAATTCAACATTCTCTTCATCTTTTATTATGTAATAATTCTTATCAAACTCATCTTTTGGTATTACTTTATTAACTTCTCCTTTAACAAAATAATCACCTTGTACAGCTTCATATATCCAATAATTTGCATCATCTTCTAAAGAATAAGCATATTGTAAGCTAGCTTCATCTTTAACATTAGCAAAAACTTCTTTTACTTTAATCTTTTCTTTTTTAGTATTTACATCAATAGTAATAATATTATTAGAATAATAACCAACTAAGTCTTTCTTATTATCATTATCAATATCCATACCAATAAATTTAATACTATCTCCATTTTCTACACCAATAGATGCGCCACTTAATGTCTTATTCAAACTACCATCTTTAACTGCTTTTACTACTACATTAACAAACTTCGAATCTTCAGTTAAATTCTTTATAACTTTGTGATCCTTTTTAGGACTAAATACAAATAGCATTAATACTAGAGTTATCACTACTCCTATTATTACTAAACCTAAACACCCTAATAATATCCACAACCATAATAAACTTTTCTTTTTCTCACCTTTCATACTCTCACACCTTTCTAATTAACCACATGGATATTGATATTCTATAACATATTCATTAAGATTATGTCCCTCATCACTAAACTTTTTTAAAGCTTTCTTCTTAGTAGCATCTATATCATTACAATCAAGTACTAAGACAATGACAGCTTTCTTTCCATCACTTTTAACATATGGATACAAATCAAAAGCTTCTTCCACTTCTTCAACATTTTCTTTTTCTGTTTTTTCATTACTATTTTCTTTTTCTTCCTTTTGTTCATTAGTATTAAAACTATCACATACAGCGTGCATCTCTTCTTCATTATCAAATGTATATTCTGTATTAGTCTCATAATTGATACAAGAATATACTTTTTTATTATTATTAGTTGCACCAGTAAAAATATAATATCCAATAATAAATACTAAGAATACTCCTATAAATACAAAAATAGCATAAAGTGTACTTTTCTTCATCATTTCACCTACTTGTTACTTGATATCCTCACCTATCATAAATTATAACATACTTTATAAAAAAAATACTCATATTTCTATGAGTATTGTTTCTTAATTATAAATACTAAAGATAATGTTGATAATATAAGCATTATTACATAATTCATAATATTATCTGAAGTATTAGGATTATTAGTAATTGAATTATTACTTGTATTAGAATTAGTATTATCATCTTCTCTTGGTTGTACTGAATTAGAATCTTCATAAGCTACTCCATATGTTGAGAACTTAGAAGACTTAAATGTTATAGTTCCATCACCATTATCAGTAACGTCAGTAATTAATTCTACTTCACCATCATGATAACGATATACATAGTATGTTCTTACTTTTCCATTTTCTACTGCTGGGAATGAAGATACATCTAATGTAATAGTAACCTCTTCTGAAGTCTCAGATATAGTTCTAATTACATGATCAATTGGATCTACTTCAGCATAATCTATTTCATAATATTTACCAATAGTTTGTCCATCTGCTACTTCAGCTTCTATTGCATCAATTTCTTCTTGTACTCCAGTAGATACATCGTCTATTGCAACTACTAATAGTTTCATTGAAGACTTACCAATAGCAATAGTATCATCATCTAATTTATATTGTATATATCCTTCAGCAACATTTTCTTCAATATCTTGTGTTGAATCCACATATGTACCACCAGTTGCTGTTGTTTTAGCTTCAGCATTAGTATCTACATCATCATAAATACTAGTTCCATTTTCTGATACAAACTTACCATCTTTAATAGTTGTTGTTCCTTCGTTCCATACATTAACTGCATCAGTTCCACTAGCAGTATATTCACCTTTGTTAATAATAGTTGTTCCAGTTAAAGTTGTATAAATAGTATTTCCTTCTTCACCTTCAGAAATAAATGTTCCGTCATTAATAATTGTCATATCTGAATTAATAATTGTTTGAGAATACTCATCAGTTGCAGTAAAAGTTCCACCATTAATTGTTAAAGTTGCACTAACATCATATCCACCATTATATATACCATCTGGATCTTCTCTATAATATCCAGCAAAGTTGTTAATAATTGAATATGGACCAGTAAATGTACCGTCATTTACTTCCATTTCTCCATTAGTTAAACCAAATACATAATAACCAATTGAACTTTGAGTAAATGTTCCACCATTTACTACTATCTTTGGAGAACCTACTATAGCTGTCGTAATTCCATAATAATCATTAATAGTAACATTTCCTTCTCCTTCGAAAGTTAGAGTATTGTCACCATAAACTACTATACCATAAGCAGCTCCATGTTCTGATAAAGCTAATGAATGTCCGTTCAAATCAATTGTAGTATCCGCTCTGATATCTAAAAAAGCTTTTAAATTAATGTCTTCCTCTAATTTTAATGTGCTACCTTCAAAATTAAGATGATCTCCTTTCACATTATTTTCTTTTACTTCAGCGAATGAATTAACAGAAACTGTTTTAGCATTTACGACAAAAGGAAGTATCATCACTGAAAGCAAAAGAATTACTAAGCATCCTATCTTTTTCATTTTTCAACTCTCCTATCCTATATTATATTTTAATTATAATGCAAGATTTTTTATTTGTAAACTGTAAAATTAAGTAAAAAAAAAAGACTATTTTTAGTCTTTATTTATAATCACATGGATACTCATATTCTATAACATAATCATTAATATTATAAGAATGATTTCTAAACCATTTTTCTGCTTTTGCTTTAGAAAGAGTTGGATTATCACAATTACTAATCACAATTGTTATAGATAGAGTCTCATCACTATTAATATAAGGATAAAAAGCAAAATCTTCTTCATTTACATCTTTCAAATCATTATAAATAGTATAATTGTCCATAATTTTATCATCATCTACACCATTAAACTTATCACATACTGCATGCATTTCTTCTTCATTATTAAACTCATAATAAGTATCAGTTCTATAATCAATACAAGAATATTTAGTATTACTATTCAAAAGAAAATAAACACATATTATAATCACAAATACTACTACAAATACAATTAGCGGAATTACTTTATTCTTTTTCATTATTTTACCCACCTTATCAATTGATATAATCTCATACTTGCATTTGCTTTAGCTGAATAAGTAAACATTGGTGAACATTGTCTTTTCTTTTGACATGGTACAGTAAATCTATGTCCGCCATCAAATACTACTGCTGATCCAGTACTTTTATTAACACTATATATAGCAAAAGTATGTCCTTTAACACCAACAATATCACCAGGTTGAATCATTCCTCTTTGAATAGCTGTTTTTACACTCATAGATCCATCAAACTTATATTGCTTTGTATATTGTGTAATCTTTCCTTTATAGTTATGAAAACCACCTAAACCAACTGAATTTAGTGGTGAATGTGAACCAACTACATCTGTTACACCCCAATTTGCTGGAACAACACATGTAGTAGCAACTAAACCACCACGTTCAGCAATTCTAATTGCCGCTCCCCATGACTTAGCAGATTTAGGCCAAGAATAAGTAACAGGTGCATTATTCTTAATAATAGCATCATTCAATCTTCTAGAATTATTAACCATACTAGTTAAGAATTTATTACAATATTCCAAACTACCACAAGATGTATCCGTAATAGCATAATCAGCATCATTAGTATATGTACCAGAAGTATCTGTCTTCTTTTCGTCACCTTTTTCATACTCACTTGGATTATGAACAAATCCTCTTCTTCTATCACTACCATAAGGATTTATATAGGAAGAAGAAAAACTAATAGTAGAACTTCTATTCCAACAAGAACTAATACTACTAGATTCTCCTAACATATACATAACTCCATTAACTAGTGCTGGTATTAAAAATAATACTACTAGAGCTATTAAACTGTTAAATATTGTTTTAGGAATCTTCTTATCATCTGGAGTAGTAACTAATTTAGTAATACCTATTATTAAAGCTATAATAGATACAATTGGTCCAACTATCCAAATAATATTTAACATGTTCTTTACTACTGCTAAAATAGTTGCTAAACCAGCATCATTACAATTCATTAATATCATAATATCACTCTATTCTGACGATTCTTCTTCATTATTCATTAGTCCTTCAATTTCTTCATATGTTAAATTAGCCTTTTCAATAATAGTAGAGTCATCATACATTGAATCTTCTAAAGCATTTAAATCCAACTTAGTCTCTCCATATTTAAACAATAAACACTCTTCAAATAAATTAATAGAATCAGTAGCATCTTCACTCTTTATAACAAAATAATTGTTATCAAACTCTTCTTTAGAAACAGTCTTATTATCATAATGCATAATAACATAATCACCTTCTGTAGTTTCATAAGACCAAACAAACTCACTATCATTAAAAGAATAAAGGTACCTTAAACTATTTTCATCTTTTACATTCTCAAATGTCTCTTTATAATTAATCTTAAAATCAAGTAGATTAACATTTATAACAACTAAACTATTATTATAAAAAATAACTAACTCTTTTTCATCATCTACATCTATGTCGATAGCAATCATCTTTAAATTAGTACCATTTTTTATATTTGGAATAGCTTTCTTAATTACTTTATTTAGTTTACCATCTCTCGTAACTTTTTCCATATAATCAATGAACTTAGTATTATCATCTTCTACATTAATTACAGACCCATCTCCAACATTCTTGAATACACCATAATCGATAAGTAAAGAGAAAACTATTAATATAATCCCAATACCTGCTATTATCAATCCTATTGTAGATAAGCTTAATTTCTTAATTTTTTTCATTAGTATCACTTCACAATCTCTTTTTATTCACATGGATATTCATACTCTATAGTATAATCACTTATATTATATGAATGATTTTTAAACCAATTAATAGCTCTTTCTCTAGTTTCTTTTGGATGATTACAATCAGTAATAATAACTATAATAGATAGCCCATCATTACTATTAATATAAGGATCAAATGTAAAACCATATTCATCAGCATTAATTAAATCATCATAAATCTCATAACTATTTAATTGTTTATCTTCTTCTACACCATTAAATTTATCACATACTTTATGCATATCAGATTCTGTTTTAAAAGTATAATAGGTATTAGTTTCATAATCTACACAAGAATACTTATCTTTAGTAATACTGTTATATACTAAATAAAATACTAGTAAAACAACTATCACTGTAACAGCAATGAATACATTATTCATATTCTTCTTTTTCTTCATTATTTTACCCACCTTATAATCTGATATAACTTATATCCACCATTAGTACTAGCAGAATAAGTAAACATTGGTGAACATTTTCTCTTTTGTTGACATTTATTAGTAAACTTATGGCCACCATCAAATACTACTGCTGAACCGCTACTTTTATCAACACTATATATCGCAAAAGTATGTCCTGAAGTACCAATTATATCACCAGGTTGTACTATTCCTTCTTTAATACCTTGTCTTACACTTTTAGAACCATTAAATTTAAGTTGCTTAGTATATTTAGTCATCGGACCACCATAATTCTTAAAGCCACCAGCTGATAAAGACCAAAAATCTCTATATTCCCCAGTTACATCTTTCATACCCCAATGTGACGGTCTATTACAACTAATTTTAACTGTCCTACCAGCCTCAGCTACTTTAATAGCTTCAGCCCAAGATCTAGGATCTCCACTATTAGAATATACTACTGAAGCATTATTCTTAAGAATAGCTTCATTTAATCTTTTAGAATTATTAACCATACTTGTTAAAAACTTATTACAATATTCTAAACTACCACAAGATGAGTCAGGAGTACCACTAATATCTGTACCATCATCAGTCTTTTTAGCATCACCTTTTTCATATTCTGGATCAGTAACAAATCTTGTTTTTCTTTTACCACTATATGGATCAATATAAGTAGCATTAAAAGTAACTCTACCACTAGCATTATTCCAGCAAGAACTAATTTTACTATTTTCACCAATCATATACATAGTAGCATTAATAATAGCTGGTATTAAAAATAGTACCACTAAAGCAATAAGACTATTAAATATCTTTTTTGGAATCTTCTTATTATCAGGATCTTTTAACATCATAGTAATATTGATAAGGAGACTAATAATTGCTAAAATAGGCCCAATTATCCAAATAATATTAAGCATACCTTTAGTAATAGATAAAATACTAACTAAACCAGCATCATTACAATTCATCATTATCATAACATCACTCTTTTATCATTCTATTAATAATTCTATCATATATTATAAAATTAAAAAAGTAGGTATTACCTACTTTGGATCTAATTCTAAAACTTCAATTTCATCAACAATAGCCATTTGTTGTTCAACAATCAACTTTAATTTTCGTTTAAAAATTTGCATATTTTTTTCAAGAATTTCAGCATTATTTTCAATTTTTTCTGATCTTAAAAGCGCTTCATTAACAATTCTAGACGCATTAGTCTTAGCATCATTAATAATTATTTCACCTTCACTACGAGCCATCCTTTTTATTTCTTCAGCTTGCTTATCCGCTTTTATAATCGACATTTTTAAAGTTTCCTCTAAGTTTTTATAATGCTCTAATTCTTTTTTTAATTCTTCTATCTCAGTTCTCTGTTCTTTTACTCTTTTTATTATCCCCTCAGTCTGAGTAATAACATCTGAAACAAATTGGTTAACTTCATGACGATTATATCCCTTAGCTTCATAACTAAACTTTTCCATATAATCACCTAGAATCTGTTAATTTTTAAAAGAAATCGTCTTCTTCCTCTTCTTTACCTTCCTTTTTACCAGCTGCTCTATTTCCTTTACCATTAGTATTATTAGCTTCATCACTAATCTTACCATCTACAGTAACATTATTAGGTGTGCATAAGAAAATACCCCCACCTAATTTTTGAATATCACCACCGATAGCATAAATAGTACCATATAAGAAATCAACAATTCTTTTTGCTTGATCTGGAGTTACTCTTTTTAAATTAACAACTACAGCACTTCTATTCTTTAAATAATCAGCAATTTGTTGTGATTCACTATAAGCGCGTGGTTCAAGTAACATCATCTTAGAACCAGCTATACCGTTTTGTTCATGAAATTCCTCACGTGATGTTGTATAGTATCCATCATCACCTGCTAATTCTTCTTTTTCTTCTTCTTCATTATTTCCACGAAAAATTCCTTTAATATCAATTCCCATATATATATCCTCCATTTTTCATTCTTTCATCAATTACTATTAATAGTTTATCATAAAAAAAATAAAAATAAAAGAAAATTGCTATAAATGACAACAAAAAAACATAGATTTACACAATCTATGTTTTTATTAATAAAGCGATTTAGGAGTCATGACATTCCTAAATCCGGTTTCAATTAATTATTAGATAATCAGCTACATTAAATAATAAATTAATCTTAGTGACCTTCTAGTATACAATATTGTATATTAATAATCCAATAGTGAAAAGCGCCACAAGTTTTTACTTTAGCAAATATAATAATTCACTAAACATTTAACTCTTATTTTGAAATAGATACTTAATCTTCCAAATATTAACTATTATTTTGGAGAAAATAAATTCTACAAACATTTAACATAAGTTATTATCTGAAGATAATGCGTAATTATTTCAGCGTTTAGTTTTATTTTAGTAATTGCGTAAATTACTAAACATTGGACATTACTTTATTCAAATGCGTAATTTAAATAAATATTAGTTTCTTATTTTGAAATAAACACATAGTTTACCAAACTTTGGGCTTTACTTTATACCGTTAAATATAAATATTAGATAAAAAATATCCTTACCTTAGTAAAACTAAGTATTGGCCCTTAACTTAACCATTGCGTAAATCATTAAGTGTTAAAACCTTATTCTTAATAAATACGTAATTTATCAAGACATTAATCCTTACCTTTGAGAAGATACTTAATCTACCAAACTTTAGACCCAGATGCTAAGAAACACATGATTTCATAGACATCTCTAGATACTTGACAATTTAAAATTATCAAATAAAAAGTCATTATATTAATAAATACGTAATTTATTAATCATTTAAGCCTTATTCTATAAGATACATAATCTTAATAGATTTGAACTATAGTGGTAAATCATTATTGATATAAAAAAAGGTTTATCAATAATCGTCTCTTCACTATTGATAAACCAAGTATAATATCTATTATATATAAAGTCAATAAAACGAATGTCAATTTTTTGTAGTTGACGTCAATTAGGCAGGAACTTGTGTAATAAACTTGCCTTGAGGTGCTTGAGCAACTGGCGCTGTTGGTACTGCTGCTCCACCTAACACTTGTGCTTGTTGTGGCATAGGTGCTACACCAACTGTTTGTGGCATTGGAGCTGCTTGAACCGCACCAGCCATTGGTGGCTGTTGCATAGGTGGCTGTTGCATTGGTGTTTGAGGAGCTACTTGTTGTGGTACTGTTGCCCCTAACACTTGTGAATTATTTGCTGTCTGAACTTGTTGTGGTCTAACTTCCTGTGCTGCCATCATTTGTTGATTAGCTTGAGCTGTATTAGCACCGAGTGCCAATCCACCATCAGCATTATCAGTCTCTTCAGCAATCTCATGATACCAAACATCTTCCAAGTCAACATTGTTAGACAATGGTCTTGGATCTGGTAAATCTATATACATAGTAATTGGTACTTTAAATGCCATACCGAAAGCAATACAGTTTCCTGGTTTTAAGTTCTTAAGTTGTAAAACAACTTCTTCCGAAACATTTGGAACCATATGTTGAATATATCCTAAGTCAGTTGGGTGTAAAGTTCTTAAAATAACAAAGTTTGCACATTGAGAAATACATGTATCAGATAACTCAGATGGTCTTTGTGTAATAAGAGCTAAGAAACATCCATATTTACGACCTTCCTTAGTAATACGTTCGAATATATTATATCCTAATAATTCGATATCTTTATCATGTTGAACGTATCTATGTGCCTCTTCAATAATTATATGGAATGCTCTACTACCTCTAGGCTTAATAGTACTAGATTTAATAAATAACATTCTAGATATAATTTTAACAAAACACTTAGCTAAACGATCATCTACATAGTTAATATTAAAGTTAGTAATTTGACATCTTGTACCAGTTTCACTATTAACAACTAATGATTTAATATAATCATCTCTAGTAATATACTCTGGATAATCAAAATATCTAGCATTATCACCTGTTGCTAAAGTATGTAATCTAACACTAAGTACATTAGCCATATCAAATACTTTATCACTCTTTAAAGTACCTTCACTAATTAAAGTAAAGTCAAGAGCATTCTCTAAATCAGCTAAAGTATAATACTTAGCCTTTTCATCTTCAGGAACTTCTATTATATCTTCTAATATATAACTTCTAATAAAGTCTACAACTAATTCCATCTCTTGCATCTTACCAGTTTTATCAATATATAAACATTGTTTTAATGTTCTAGTATAACCTGGTTGTACTATTTGACTATTTAAGTTCAATTCATTTGTATGGAACTTAGTTAGAATAGCAATAACTTGGTCACGAATCTTTGTAGAATCCATACCAGATAACATAATATCTTGTAAAGCTCTTGCTATAATATCATTTTTTCTTTTAACTACTATTTCACTAGTACCAGTTAATATTGCTACTAGTTTTAACATCTTCTCTATTATTGGTAATTGTGCTGGATTAGTAGCATCCAATAATAAAGCGAAATCATCTACATCTAATAACCATATAGGTATTCTTAATAATTCAGTATTAGGATCAGTATAGTTTGTAGTATAAACTTTATAATCCAATTGTGAATTATGTTGATTTAATTTACCAAAAGCATTAGTATACTCACCATAAGCATCAAAGAAGAATAAACTTGAATTAACTGGTGGTGTTGGACTACTCAAATATAACTTTTGGAAAATAGATGCAACTGTACAAGATTTACCTGCTCCAGAGTTTCCTAGTATTGCAAAGTGATTACTAAAGAAATCATTTATTGGAACATTAATCTTATATCCTTTATATATATTACTAGTACCAAAATTAGTATAACCAGATCCTACTGATTGTACTCCTAGTAATAACTCCAACTCTTCCATGTTAACTAATCTAACTTTTGATTTAAAAGATGGTTTACTACTACTACCAGGTGTAAAATTACCATCAGCAATTTCACCAACGATATTAGCTCTTAATTCTGTTTGCCCGACATTAACTATTTCTCCAACAACCTTTTCCTCTTCATTTTCAAATATTACATGTAAATTAACTAGGTTAGGTTGTGTATTAATATCTATATCTAACTTAACAACTACTGTGTTGTTAATAATCTCGTCGATTTTTCCTAGCATCTAAACCACCTCTATTCTAAATAAGTATAACATATAAAAATAATAATTTAAAGAAGAAAAAAAACAATTTAATTTATTATTCTAATATGGTATAATCATATATAGTAGAATAATATAGGTGTGTGAGAACTATGAAAATATACTTAGTAGATGATTACCAAATTTATACTTATTCCCTACCTAATAAAATAGAAGATGCTTTTATCATCAACTATAATCACTACAGTGGTAAGGAAGAAACAATTACTTTTATCGCAGAAAATAATCAATGGATTATAGAAAGCACTCCTGAAATATTATATAAAAAGGGATTAGAAAAAGTAACAAAAGAAGATATTAAAAACGATTCAATCTATACAATACAATTTAGTGACTTAATTGATACCATAACCTTATATTGCTTTGATGAACATCAAACTTTCTATGACTATGAACTTGGTGGTAATAATACTGAAATTGTCTTAGGAAGAACTGGTGCATTTAGTATCCTATATGATAATCCAAATATAGGATCTCCTGAATTAAGAATTTATAAACAGAACAATTATTGGTTTTTAGAAGACAATGGCTTTGAACAAACAAAAGTTTACGTCAATAATCAAAGAATAAAGAAGACTACTTTAAAACTTGGTGACGTAATATTCACCAATGGTTTAAAAATTATTTGGATGGATTCCTTTATAAGATTAAATAATCCAAATAACAAAATAAAAACAACTTTAAAGACAAGAAAAATATATCAAGACCAAGATAATAATGAAAACATTTTTACTCCAGTAAAAGATACTGAAAAATCTATTGTCTTATATACTGATAATCAAGTCTTTTTCCATACTCCTCGTATGAAGGAAATGATTGAAAAGAAAAGTATAGAAATAGACAGACCACCTCAAAAAATAGATGGTGATAAAATGCCAGCTATCTTTAGTATAGGTACAACTGCTGTAATGGGTTTCTCTTCTCTATTTACTGGAATAGTTGCTATTTCTAAAGTAGGATCTGGTCAAGCAACACTTGGAGACGTATCTACTGAAATAGTATTATGTGTAACTATGGTAATCGGTACAATGATCTTACCAATAATGGTAGATCGTTATATGAAAAGAATTAATAAGAAAAAAGAAATAGAAAGAAAAAAGACTTATCGTGAATACTTAGAAAAAATAAGAAATGAATTAAATCAAGAAATACAAAAAGAAACAAAGATTCTACACGATACATATTTCAATTTAGATCAAATTAAAGAATTAATTACTACTAAATCAAATAAATTATGGAGTCGTGAAATAACTGACAGTGATTTCTTAAAAATAAGACTTGGTATTGGTAATAAAAAAGCTGCCATTGATTTATCAATAAATAAATTATCTTTTGATATAGACAAAGATGTTTTAAATACTGAAGCTCAAGAATTGTCAGAACAAAAATGGATACTTAATCAAGTTCCAATAGCAATATCTTTAGTTTCTAATGATGTATTACCAATTATTATTCCATATGATTATCCATATAGAAGACAATTTATTAATTCACTATTATTACAATTAATATCTTATTATAGTGGTAATGATTTAAAACTAGTTATATTTACTACAAAGAATAATTCTAGCCAATGGGACTTTATTAAATATCTACCTCATTGTGCTAATGAAACTAGAAGATTCCGTTTCTATGCTGAAACAGAAGAAGAAGCTAAGCAATTATCAGATTACTTAGAAAAAATCTATCAGACAAGATGGAATCATATAAATCAAAAAAGAAGTGAAGAAGATGAACCAGAACAAGATGAAGAGTCTATCGATCAAACTAATTTAGAAGAAGCTTATAAGAACTTTGAACCATACTATTTAATATTAACCGACAACTATGTAGCAGCCAAACGCTGTGCAATATTTCAAAAAATATTAAATCATCCATATAATGCTGGTTTCTCAATGATGATGATAGAACCAACAATGCAAAATGTTCCAAGTAAATGTGATAACATTATTCAAGTATCACCTTCAGTATGTGGAATAATTAATAAAAATGTTAATGAAAATGATGAACAAAATACTTTTGTACCAGATATATTCTATGATGATATAAGAAGTTATGCTAATGTAATTGCTAATATTCCACTCGCAACAGAGTCAACCGCAGGAAAACTACCAAAATCTTTATCATTCCTAGAAATGTACAAAGTAGGAAAAATAGAACAATTAAATATTTTAAATAGATGGGCTAAAAATGACCCTACTACTTCACTCGCAACACCAGTTGGAGTACATGAAGATGGAAAACTATTTGAAATAGATTTACATGAAAAAGAACATGGACCTCATGGATTAATCGCAGGTTCAACAGGTTCTGGTAAATCAGAATTTATAATAACGTTTATCTTGTCGATGGCTATTAACTACCATCCATATGAAGCTCAATTTGTACTTATTGACTATAAAGGTGGTGGCCTTGCTGGAGCCTTCGAAAATAAAGAAACTGGAATTAAACTACCACATCTAGCAGGTACAATTACTAACTTAGATGTTAGTGAAATGAATAGAACTTTAGTATCTATTAATTCAGAATTAAAAAGAAGACAACGAATGTTTAATGAAGCAAGAGACTCTTTAAATGAAAGTACAATAGATATTTATAAATATCAAAAGTATTATAGAGAAGGAAAAGTAAAAGAACCTATCTCTCACCTATTTATTATTTCAGATGAATTTGCTGAATTAAAAGCGCAACAACCTGACTTTATGGATGCTCTAGTATCAACTGCTCGTATTGGTCGTTCTCTTGGTGTTCACTTAATCCTTGCGACACAAAAACCAGCTGGAGTTGTCGATGACCAAATCTGGTCTAACTCTAGATTCAAAGTATGTTTAAAAGTCGCAACTGCTGAAGACTCAAGAGAATTATTAAGAAGACCTGAAGCAGCCGAAATAAAAGAAACAGGTCGTTTCTATTTACAAGTAGGTTTCAATGAACTATTTGAATTAGGACAATCAGCTTGGTCTGGAGCTAAATACAATCCAACAGATCATATCATCAAAAATATTGATGATTCAATTGATATAATCGATAATATTGGTACTAATATTAAAAGTATTAATGATACCAAAGAAGAAAGCCAAGAAAATCATGGTGAACAATTAACTAATATAGTTGAAACATTATATAATATAGCGAATCGTGAAAAAATTGAATTTAAATCTATGTGGTTACCTAGTTTACCAAATGAATTATATTTATCTAACTTAGTTAAAAAATATAATTATAAAGCTGAAGAATATTATATTAGACCATTAGTTGGAGAATATGATGATCCAGAAAGACAATTCCAAGGAGAATTTGATGTAGATCTATCTTCTAATGGAAACTTACTAATATATGGTTTAGCTGGATCTGGTAAAGAAAACTTAATAATAACAATTTTATATTCAATTTTCTTATATCATGGTTCTGAAGAAATAAATACTTATATCTTAGACTTTGGAGCTGAAATATTAAAGAACTTTAAAGAAATGCCACAAGTTGGTGATATAGCTCTAATCGATGATCATGACAAGATTAAGAGTTTACTTGTAATGATCGATCGTGAACTAATTAGAAGAAAAGAATTATTCTCAGAATATGCTGGTTCATATAATGACTATATTAGAAATAGTGGTAAAAAATTACCAACTATCTTAGTAGTATTAAATGGATGGGAAGCTTTTGCTGAAACATATCCTGATTATGTAGATGTTCTATCACATACATTAAGAGAATCTGCAAAATATGGAATAATCTTTATTTCTACTGTTCTCGCAACAAATAGTATGTTGGGTACAACTCAACAATACTTTGCTAATAAGATTACTCTTCAATTAGCAGATACATTTGATTATAAATTCTTACTTGATGCTAAGGATGGTCTAGTTCCTAAAAAAGAATACTCTAGAGGTCTAGGAATAGTTGATGAAGAAGTATACGAATTCCAAGGATCTTATATTTATTATAAAGATAAGATTAATGACATAATTAAACAAACTGCTGATACATTAACTAAAACTCAACAAAAAGCACCTCCAATTCCAATTATTCCAACAATAGTAACAGCCGATACTATGGCACCATATATTACTAATTTATCTGCTGTACCTGTTGGTCTAAATATAAAAGATGCTCAAGTATACTATATGAATTTATTAGAAAATAAAATTACACAAGTAATTGGAAACTATATTATTACTGAGAAGAAATTCTTAAATGAATTAGTAAAAGTATTAAATAGAGTTCAAGAAACTAAATTAAGAGTAATAGATATAGCTGGAGCACTAGATGAAATAGAAGAATTAGAAGACTATATGTCAGACGAATTCACTCAAGCAATAAGGAGTATTACCATAAAAGAAAAAGAAGAGACTAAAAACATAGTATATCTAATAATTGGTATTGGAAGAATTTATGATAAAGTACTAGATGAAGGAATAGAATATCTATTCAAAATATTTGAAAATGTTGGAGCTTATAAAAAATCTAGTTTCATAATAGTAGATAACTACTCTGCTTATAGAAAAACTATGGAAGAACCTTGGTACAAAACTCATGTTAATAAAAATATCGGAATCTGGGTAGGACCAGATATCGAAAATCAACAAGCTATTAACCATGATAAATTAACTAAAGGCGAAATAAATGAAGACTTTAACGGTATAGTTTATTGTAGTAATGAAAATGAAAATGTTGTATTAAAAGGAATTGGTACTATACCTGAGGAGGATATATAATATGAAAAACAAAGTATTAGTAAATGTAAATATCCCAGAAATAGATAAAAATTTTGATATATATCTACCAATTAATAAAAAAATAGGTAATATTATTAATCTATTAAATAAAACAATTAATGAATTAACTGATGGAGAATATGAATTATCAACATCAAATAAACTATACAATGTATATACTAAAGAGTGTTATACATCAGATATATTATTAGCCAATACAAATATTAGAAATGGTACTTTATTAGTATTATTATCAAAATAAAAATAGACAGAAATGTCTATTTTTTTTAACAAAAAAAAGAGCAATTATTAGCTCTTCATACTTTTAACAGCTGCTTTTGCATTTGTAAGAGCAGTAGAACTTGTAGAATCATTTTTAACATAAGCACTCTTAACTTCATTTAAACGATTATTATAAGCTGTTAACTTAGTAGTTAAAGTATTAACATAAGAAGTCATGCTTTGACATAATGATTTAATCTCTGCTTCTCTCTTTGTACCTTTAACGGCAGCAGAAATTTGCTTACTTGTTGAAACGATATCAACACTAGTAATTGCTTTTCTCCATTCGTTAATTGCATTTTGAATCTCACCTATTTTAGCTACATTTATACCAGTAACTGCCACTTAAATCACATCCTTACTTTTTAATAATTATTTAACCTATTTTACATTCTTTGCTTGGAAAGAACTGAATTCTTTTGCTTCTTGGTCGATTGCAGTATTGAATTTAGATTGTAATGAATTGATTTGAGTTAATACATCTTTTCTAGTCTTTTCAATATCATTAATAAAATCATCTGCATCTGCACCTACCCAATTTGCTTTTACTGCACTTTTTACTTTAGAAAACTTATCTCCATTAAGTGCGTTTTTAATCTTAGTAATATCTTTAGCAAATGAAGTTTCCTTTAAAGTTTTAGCACCACTTGTACTTCTAGCATATGTAGCATTGCTCATATCTAAAGCCATATTATTCACCACCTTTATAAATATGTCAAGAGTTCCCTACTCTCTATAATCCAATTATATCAAAATAGAAAATCAAAGTCCACAGAAAAAAACTAGCGTCTGTAAACCACACCACTAGAATTATCTCTTCCATTAAAAGGTACTACATACCTAACATCATATTTTTTCTTTAATCTAATTGGAACAAATAAATTTTGATCAACATATACAGATTCCAATACTATATTTTTTATAAGTTCTTCTTCCTTACTATCTCTAATTATTTGTGTTATTCTCTTATCTGTTAATACATCAGTAACACCATCACTAAATAATAATAAATATTTATAATCATTTTCAATAACATAACTACGTATTTTACAAAAATGCTTATTAATACCAATACAAGCATTAATTATATTAGAAGTACCAAAATATCTTAAATCTTCTTTATCTACTCCACCATATTTAAAATAATACCAAACATCACTATCATCTTCTGTAATCTGTTTAAGAGAACGTGTATAAGTATATACTCTACTATCACCACAATTAAATACCAAGGTATTTTTCTTATTAATAATAGCCATACTAAGAGTAGTACCAATATGATCTTGTCCAAACTCTTTTATTATCTTAGTATTAATTCTCTTAACTAATCTTTTAACAAGCTTAGTAACTAAAAAATTATTATTTAATGACTTCACATCTTTATTAACAAACCATTTAGTTATTGAATCAACACAAATAGATGCAGCTACTTCTCCTTTTTCTTTACCACCCATTCCATCACATAAAACTAATAGTTTTATTTTATTATCTTTTGGATGTTCTAAGCATTCTACTACATCTTCATTTCTTTTTCTAATTGTTCCTTTATCGCTGTATTTAGCAAGTATTTCCATAAATTAACTCCCAATTTATTATATCATTGTCTATTAATCTATATAAAGAAAAAGACATAACTTAATGTAAAGCTATGTCTAAAACTCTAAATTACCTGGTGTTCTTGGGAATGGAATAACATCTCTAATATTTTCTACTCCAGTAAGATACATAATCAATCTTTCAAATCCCATACCGAATCCAGAATGAACACATCCACCATATTGACGAAGTTTTAAATACCAATCTAATTCTTCAGTACCAACATTCATCTTTTTCATACGATCAACTAGCATATCATATCTTTCTTCTCTTTGAGAACCACCCATTAATTCTCCACTACCTGGTACTAAAAGATCTACTGCCGCAACAGTTTTATTATCATCATTCATTCTCATATAGAATGCCTTAATCTCTTCTGGCCAGTTATATACAAATACTGGAGAATTAAACTTCTCTTCAGTTAAATACTTCTCATGTTCACGAGCTAAATCTTCACCATGTTTTGGTTCAAATTCAAACTTTTTACCTGAATTAATCAATACATCAATTGCTTCCTCATGTGTTAATCTAACTGCTTTACTATCTACTAAATGTTTAAGTTTACCAATCAATCCAGCTTCAACAAATTTATCTAAAAATTCAAGTTCTACTTCACAATTATCTAATACATACTTAACTACATATTTAAGCATATCTTCCATGATATCCATATCCATATCTAAATCACAAAAAGCAATTTCTGGTTCTATCATCCAAAACTCAGAAGCATGTGTCTTAGTATTAGAATTCTCTGCTCTAAATGTAGGACCAAAAGTATAAGTCTTACCATAAGCTAAAGCAAAAGTTTCTGCTTGCAATTGACCAGATACTGTTAAACTAGCTGGTTTAGCAAAGAAGTCAGAAGAATAATCTACTTCACCATCTTTTGTCTTTATCTTACTTAAATCCATAGTAGTTACTTGGAACATTTCTCCAGCTCCTTCACAATCACTACCAGTTATTATAGG